>NZ_JBEHZD010000179.1:0-13431 GCF_040240285.1 Streptomyces sp. HSW2009
CCGGGCCCGCCCCCCCCCCGCCCGCCCGGCGCCCCCCCCCCCCCCCGCGCGCCGGGCGGGGGGGCGGGGGCCCCCCCCGCGGCGCCCCGCGCCCCCCCGCGTCCACAGCTCTTCGACGGTACGGGCACCGGGGAAGCGTCCGCTCATCCCGATGAGCGCGTACTGCTCGGCGACCGGCACGGAGGACGGGGCGACGCTCTGCACGGCGGGGGCGTCGGGGTGCTGCGCCGGCGCGGCCTGCTGCGGCCCGGTCTGCTGCGGGACCGTGGTCGGTGCTGCTCCGGGGCCGGCCTGCTGGTCGGCGGGCTGCTGCGGGGCGGCGGGGGCCGCGCCGGCCGGCTGGGCCTGGGCGGGCGCCGGGTTCGCGGCGAATCGGCTGCCGGCGCCGCGGCGGGTACGGAGCCTGGCGGCGGGCCGGGTGGGGACCGGGTCGACGGCTGCCGGGGGCTGCTGGGCCGACTGAGTGGGCTCGGCCGGCTCGGCCGGGTGGGGCTGCTGGGCCGACTGGCCTGAGGGAGTCGGCTGAGCCGCCGGGGCGGTCGCCGGGGCCGAGGTCGGCCGGGTGTCCGGGGCCGCGGACGCGGGCTGCGCCGGGGCCTGAGTCTGGGCCTGGGGCTGGGCCTGGGGCTGGGCCTGGGGCTGGGGCTGGGCCTGGGCGATCCCGAAGTGGTCGGCCAGTAGGTCCGCGTGCCGGGTCAGCAGGAACTCGTGCAGCGTGTTCAGGGTGGAGTAGCTGAAGAAGACGTCCGGGGTGAGTTCGAGGCCGAACCGCTCGGAGAGCACGCCCGCGAACTCCACCAGCGTGATCGAGTCGAAGCCGAATTCCCGGAAGTTCTCGTCGCCGACCAGCTTGGCCACCGGAAGCAGCGTGATCTGGCTGACCACCTCCTTCAGCGCATGCCGCAGCTCGTCGCCGAGGTCGGGGCCGTCGACCGGAGCGGCGGGCGCCGCGGGCACGACGGGCACAGCAGGGGCCTCCGCAGCAGTCGAGGCCGCCGGAGCAGCCGCCGGCGCGGGCTCCGTCGCACCGATCCGCAGCGCAACCCGGATGCGCTCGCCCTTCCCGACCATCGCCAGATAGGTCACCCCGTCCTGGCCGAGCAGGTGCCGCAGCAGCGCGGTGCCCTCGGCCGGCTCCAGATAGCGCTGGCCGCTGGAGCGCAGGTAGAAGTCGCCGGCGTCGGCGTCGGGCAGGTTCATCCCGTCGCTGCGCCACAGCGGCCACGAGACGGCCAGCCGGCGCGGCCCGGCCGGCTGCTGGCGGGCCAGGTGCCGGGCGTGGGCGAGTTGGAAGCGGTTGCCCACCGCGTAGTCACAACTGCCGAAGTCACCGAGCACGGCGGCGCTCGACGAGAAGTAGCACACGAAGTCGGGGCCCTGGTCCGCGCCGGGCAGCGCCGCGGTCAGCGCGCGGTCAAGGGCCAGCGTGCCGGTCACCTTGGGCTCGATGACCCGGGCGAAGGTGGCCGCGTCCCGGGCGGCGATGCTGCCCTGCTGCTCGACGCCTGCGGCGTGCAGCACCCCGTCGATCCGCCCGAACTGGCCGGCCGCGGCCCGTACGGCCGCGGTCAGCGCGGCCTCGTCGGCCACGTCGGCCTGGAAGTAGCGCACGCCCGCCGCGCCGTCGGCGGTGAGCGCGGCCAGCTTCTCCTGCACCGCGGGGGTCTGTTCGGGGCGGCGCCCGAGCAGCACCAGGTTGGCCCGGTAGGTGCGGGCGAGCCAGCCGGCGAAGATCGTGCCGAGGCCGCCGGCGCCGCCGGTGATCAGGTACGTGCCGCCGGTGCGCAGCACCTCGCGGTCGGCCGCCTGCCGGGCCGCGACCGGCGTGATCCGCTGGACGTACCGGGCGCCCGCGGTGTGCAGCGCGCCGGTGGGCTCGGCCGCGGTGAGTTCGGTGGCGAGCAGGTCGGGCAGCTCGGTGCTGGCGACGGTGGCGCCGTCCAGGGCGAGCACGGTGACCTTGGCACCGGGGATGACCAGGCCGGTCGACCGCTCGAAGCCGAGCCAGGATTCGAGCGCGCACCGCTGCGCACCGTCCGCGTAGCTGCCGCCGAGCACGATCCGGGCGGGCGCGTGCCCGTCGCGGGCCGTCTCCTGGGCGACGGCCCGCAACAGGGCGCGCAGCGGGTCCGGGTCGTGCAGCAGGTCGGCGCGCGCGTCGGGTTCGGTGGCCCACAGGTGGGCGATCACCTCCAGCGGCCCGTGCTCGTCGGCGACGGCCCGCAGCAGGGTGCGGTGGGCGTCGTCGAGGTCGCCGCCGACCTCGTACCGGTCGGCGGCCAGCTTGCGGAAACCGCTGCCGCGACCGGCGAAGACCACGGTCAGACCCGGCTGGTCGGCCCGTAGCCGCTCGCGGACCGCCTGGTGCGCCCGCTCGTCGGTCAGGAAGACCAGGGCGGTGCGGTACCGGGGAGCTGGGGTCGCCGCGGTCGCGGGCGCCTCCTGCCAGTCCTCGGTGAACAGGTGCAGGTCCTCCGGCATGGTCACGTCCGGGTTGGTCAGCATGGCCCCTCATCTCTGTGGGCGAAACGGATTCCGGACAGGCGGACCAGCAGGCGGCCGTTCCTGTCGCGCAGGTCGAGGTCAAGGGCCTGGGGGGCGGCGCCGGCGGTGACGATCGCGTGGGCGTCCTCCAGGCACGGGGCGTGGAAGGTCACCTCGTCGATCGCGGCCAGCGCCACCGGTGTGTGCTGCCCGGTTACGGGCCAACCGGCGGCCACCTGGAGGGCCGCGGCCAGCAGCACGGGGTGGGCGCCGTAGCCGGCGGCGGTGGGCGCCGGGTCGGCAGCCGCGGGCAGGCGCAGCGCGGCCACCAGGTGCCGCTCACCGCGGTGGATCGCGGTCACTGCCCGGTAGCCGGCGCCGAGTTCGACCCCGGCCCGGCCGAGGGTGGCCAGCAGTTCGGCGGTGGCCTCGGGCGTCGGGCGGGTCTCGGCGTCGGGCAGCGGGGCGCTGGGCGCGCTGCCGGCCGGCGCTGCGATGACGGCCCGGCCCTGGCAGAAGACGCGCACGTCGTCGGTGGTCTGGGCGTGGCCAGCGGGGCGCTGGTAGCAGTCGAAGTCGACGAGCCCGTCGGGACCCTGCACCAGGGCGATGTCGACCGCCTGGCCCGTACCCGGACCGTGCCGGTAGCTCTCGTGCCAGGTCAGGTCGGTCAGCCGGACGCCGAGGTGGCCGGTGTCGTGGCCGTGGGCGAGGGCGACGGCCGCCCGGGCCGCCTCGATCCACGCCGCGTCGGGCAGGGTGGCCGCGCCGTGCACCAGGTGGTCACCGAGGAACGGCTCGCGCCCCGTCCAGCGGGTGGTGAAGCGCTCCTCATGGAAGTCGGAGACGTTCTCCTGGACCAGCGGGTGCAGTGCACGGACGGTGCCCGGCGCCCCCGGTACGGCCGGGTCGGCGGGCAGGTCGGCGCCGTGGTCGGGCTCCCCCGCCGTACGGGCGTCGGCGCGTGCGCCACCGTCCGGCAGCCGCTCGGCCCACAGGTCGAGCAGCGCCTTGGCGTGCTCACCGGCGGTCAACAGGCTGGCCACGAAGGCCCGTACGTCGCTCTCGTCCGCCGGCGCGTCCACGGCGCCCGCGGTGAACGCGGTGTCTGCGGAGCCCGTCGAACCGGCCGAGGCAGCCGGGCCCGGGACGCTCGCGCCGGTCAGGGCGGCGGCGAGGGTCCGGGGCGCAGCGGCAGCGGTGGTGTCGGGCCCACCGGCGCCGGCCCCGGTGCGGGGGGGGGCGGGGGCCGCGGGGGCGGGCGCGGGCGGCGCCGGGCGGTGGGTGGTGCGCAGGAACTCGGTGGTGGGCAGCGGCAGCGAGCGGCGCGGGGCGCCGGCGTAGAAGCGGGCCCAGTCGAGTTCGGCGCCGCCGAGCCACAGCTTCAGCAGCGGCTCGGCCAGCAGGTCGGCGAACGCCTGGTCACCGCCGATCACCACGTCGTCGGGGCCACTGTGCGCGGGCTCGCCGAGCCACACCGTGACCGTGGGCGGCGCGGCGGCCGCCGCGGCGGCCGGCGCGCTGGTCGCGGCCCAGGCCCGCAGTTGCTCGGCGTCCGCTGCCATCCCGGCCCGGGCCCGCAGCAGGGGGTAGTCCCCTTCATCCGTCAACTTGCCGGTACGCGAGGCCAGTTCGGCCGCAACCGCGGACCTGGCCTCCGCCCCTTCGGCCAGCAGCACCGGCAGGTGCTCGCGGCTGAGCACGCCGTCGGCAAGCAGTTCCAGCACCTCACGGGCGCGCGGCTCGCGCACCATCAGGTCGCGCGGCAGGCTCCACTTGCGGTCCACCAGGTCGAAGGCGTGCTGGGTGGCGAGCACCCGGAACACCTGTGCCGGCTGGTCGGCGACGGCCGGCGGCCCGCTCCAGTCGGCGCCCTCCAGCGGCAGCAGCCACTCGGTGCGCCCGCGCCACTGCAACTCCTGGTTCCAGGCGCGCAGATGGCCGCGGAAGGTGTGCTGCCCGTCGACCAGCAGCCGGGCCTTGGCCCATACCGCCGCGGTCTCCTCGCCGCTGAGTACGAGGCCGTCCAGGAGTTCGGCGAGGTACGCCGCGTCCAGCGGGTGGGTGGGGTGGAGGTGCCCGGTCAGCGGCTCGACGAAGGGCAGCCGCGGGGCGCGCGGCGCGGCGGCTGCACTCTGGCTGTGGGCGAGTTCCGCCACCGCCGACCAGTCGAGCGCGCCGATGGCCACCAGCGCCGGCCAGACGCCGGGCCCGTACGCCGTCACCTCGTCGGGGGCGAGTCCGATGCGCAGCAGGGCGCGTGCCGTGAGCAGCCCGAAGACGGCCGTGGACTGCGGACCGCGGTCGCCCTGGCGCAGGGTGCGCAGGGCGCGGGCCGCCGCGTCGGACTCGGCACCGAACTCCTCGGCCAGGTCGGCGTAGAGCGGTGCGGCCAGCAGGTCCCGCAGCCGCTGGCGGGTCGGCGGGCGCAGTTCGCCCACGGCCAGCCGCCACCTGCGCTCGGTGGGGACCGATGCGGCCGTGCCGGGCGCGGCGAGCAGCGCCGCGATCTCCTCGGCTCCGCTGACCAGGCCGCCGATGCGGACCGGTGCGTGCTGGCGGCCGACGGCCAGGGTGTGGCAGACGTCGACGGTGTGCCCGGCCGGTGCGTCGGCGGCCGGCGCGTGCGCGCGCCAGCGGTCGACCAGCAGGTCGAGCGACTCCTGGGAGCGGGCGGAGAGCAGGAACGGGTAGCGGGCGGCGGCGGGTTCGCGGCGCTGGCCCGCCCGCTTGTCCCCCGGTGCCGGGGCGCCGGCCGCGGAACTCGGCTCCCGGTACTCCTCCACGATCAGGTGCGAGTTCACGCCACCCATGCCGAACGAGCTGACGCCGGCCCGTAGCGCGGTGCCCGGCTCGTGCGGCTGCCAGTCGGCCGGTTCCCGGGTGATCTCGAAGGGGCTGTCGGCCAGCTTGATCAGCGGGTTGAGCGCGTCGATGTGGATGCTGGGCGGCACCCGGCGCTCGGCCATCATCATGAGCACCTTGATGAGCCCGGCGACGCCGGCCGCGGCCTCCAGGTGGCCGATGTTGGGCTTGACCGAGCCGAGGTGGCACCAGCCCTGGTCGGCGGAGGCGGCCCCGTACACCTGGCGCAGCGCCTCCACCTCGATGGGGTCGCCGAGCGAGGTGCCGGTGCCGTGCGCCTCGACGTAGGTGATGGTGCGCGGGTCGACGCCGGCACGGTCCAGGGCGGTGGCGATGACCTCGCGCTGCGACTCGACGGTGGGGGCGGTGATGGTGGCCCGGCTGCCGCCGTGGTTGACGGCGGAGCCGGTCAGTACGCCGTAGACGTGGTCGCCGTCGCGTACCGCGTCCTCCAGGCGGCGCAGCAGCACCATGCCCACGCCGTCGCCCGGCACGTAGCCGTCGGCGTCCTGCGCGAAGGTGCGGCACAGGCCGCGCGGACTGAGCATCCGGGCCTTGGAGAAGGAGATGTACTTCCACGGGTGGAGGTTCAGGCTCACGCCGCCGGCCAGTGCGAAGTCGACCTCGCCGCCCTGGAGGGCGTTGATCGCCAGGTGCACGGTGACCAGCGAGGCGGCGCAGGCCGCGTCCACCGAGACGCTGGGCCCACGCAGCCCGAGGGTGTGCGAGAGCCGGTTGGCCATCAGCCCGTCGTAGCCGCCGAGCGCGGAGTGGCTCTGGACGGAGCCGCTGTCCTTGGCCGCTTCCTGGAGGTGGTCGCGGGCCATGGCGCCGACGTAGACGGCGGTGCGTGCGGCGCGCAGCGCGTCCAGCGAGGTGCCCGCGTCCTCCACGCAGTGCCAGGTCTCTTCGAGGAGCAGCCGCTGCTGCGGGTCCATCACCGCGGCCTCGCGCGGGGAGACCTTGAAGAAGTCGTGGTCGAAGTCGTACGGATGGGCCACCTGGGCGCACCACTTGCTGGCGGTCTTGCCCGGCTTGGTGACGTCGGGCGAGTAGTACCGCTCGGGGTCCCAGCGCTCGGGCGAGATCTCACTGGGCGAGCTGTGTCCTGCGAGCAGGTTGGCGATGTACTCGCGGTGGTCGCGGGCGTCGGGCAGCCGGCAGCCGATGCCGGTGACGGCGATGGCCACGGCGGGGCCGCCGGACGCCGGTCTCGGCCCGTCGGCGGTGCTGTCGGCGACAGCGATGTCCGTGGTGCTCACGGTGTCCGTGCTACCCGTGGCGCCGGTCGTCGTGGTTCGGGAGGGGCGCATGGTCAGGCCGCTGCCTCTCCGGCCGCTGCCCGCCGGGCCGCGGGCCGTTCGGCGACGGGTCGGCCGGCCGTCAAAGGCCCTGCCTGGGTGCCGGTGGCCGCGCCCCGGCCGGGGCCGGTGGCCCGCGGTGGCCGCGGTGCGCGGGGCCGGTGGGGGTGCGCCGGCGAACCGGCCGCGGGGCCGGACTTGGCGGAGGTGATCCTCATGCTGCTCCCTCATCCGCACGCGCGGTGCCGTGCGGGCTGCGCTGTTCCCAGGGGTAGACGCCGTCTTCGACGAAGCGAGTGATGCGCTGGAGGTTCTGCGGGTCGGAGAAGATCTCCAGGTTCGCGGCGATGGCCGCCTCCCGGTGCCGTCCGACCGGGGCGATCTCGGTGCTCATGAACCGCTTGTAGCGGGCGATCCCGTCGCCGGCGAGCTTGCTCATCCGCCCGAGGTGCTGGGCGAGCAGCGGGCCGCTGCGCTCGGCGCAGCAGTCGACGAGCCCCCAGTCGGCGGCCTGCTGGGCGCCGATCGGACGGGTCGTCAGCGTCAGGTAGTTGGCCCGCTGGAAGCCGACGCGCCGGGTCAGGAACGGCATGACCATCGCCGGGTAGAGCCCGAACAGCAGCTCGGAGAGGCCGAAGGTGGCGCTGGTGTCGGCGATGACGACGTCGCTGGCGGCCACGAAGCCGACCCCGCCGGCGTTCGCCTTCCCCCGTACGTGGGAGAGGGTGATGTACGGGCCCGTCGCCATCCGCAGCCACAGGTCGAACAGGGGCGCCGGGTCGTACTCACCGGTGCCCGCAGCGGGCTCCCGCCCCGGCTCGGGCGCGAAGTCGCCGAAGTCGGCCCCGACGCAGAACGCCTCGGGCGAGCCCTCGAAGACGACGAGGGTGACGCCGTCCCGCTCGCAGGAGTCGAGGAGTTCGTGGAGCTCGCGGACCATCGCGTCGGTGATGGCGTTCTCGCGCTCGGGCCGGTCGAACTGCACCCGGCACACCTGGCCCTGGCGCCGTACCCGGATCGTGTCGTGGTTCATTCAGGCCGTTCCCACCGCGGACAGTCTTCGGTCCATCAGGGCGGCGGCCTCGTCCAGCACCCGGAGGTTGATGTCGGCGACGTGCCGGCGGCGCCAGTCCTCCCAGTCGGTGCCCTTGACCCACTGGTTGAACGCGCCGAGCGCGGGCCCGCACTGCACCTGGAAGTCCACCCGGCCCTCGTCGGCGCCGCTGAGCGCCTGGCGGGTGGCGTGCGCGAAGTACCACTTGAAGACCAGGGCCATCTTGTGCTTCGGGTCCTGCTCGGCCTTGTCGATCTCGCGCTGCGGGTGGTGCGCGCGGACCTCGGCGTACACGGCGTCGAAGCTGCGCTTGAAGTACCGGGTCTGGAGCTGTTCGGCGGTGCCGGGGTCGATCTGGTCGAGCGAGTCGTACCGCTTGTACAGCTCGTAGAGCTTGTTGGCGCGGGCCGGGAAGAGCACGCCGCGCTTGAGGACCTGGATGCGGGCGCCGTACTCGAACATGTCGCCGGCGGGGGCGTATCCGGTGTCCTGGATGTTGATGTCCTGGAGGAGGTCCTTGACCTGCTCGCTGGTGCCGGCCTCCACCGTGCACTGGTTGATGGAGCCGGTGGTGACGAAGTCGGCGCCCATCAGGAAGCAGGCAGCCGCGGCGTCCGGGGTGCCGATGCCGCCGGCGGCACCGAGCCGTACCCGCTGCCGGTAGCCGTGTTGGGCGGCGACGTCGTCGCGCAGCCGGCGCATGGCGGGCATCAGCGCGAGCGCCACGCCCTGGTCGGTGTGGCCGCCGGAGTCGGCCTCCAGGCAGAGGTCGTCGGCGACGGGCAGCTCCCGGGCGAGCGCCGCCTCCTCCGCCGTGATGCGTCCCTGGGTGAGGAGTTGCTCGACGATACGGGCCGGCGCCGGGCTCAGGAACGCCTTGGCGACCTCGGGGCGGGAGACCTTGGCGATGATGCGACCGCGCGGTACGACGTGTCCTGCCGGGTCGCGGCGGAGCCCGGTGAGCCGGTACCTGACCAATGCCGGGGTCATGGTGATGAAGGCGGAAGCCTCCAGGGTGCGGATGTCGTGGCGCAGGTAGAGGTCGACGAGGGCGTCCTCGCGCTCCGGGTGCCCGGGGTCGTGGACGATGTTGAGGCCGTACGCCTCGCCGCCGGTCAAGTGCTGCTTGAGGTAGCGGATGTCGGCCTCGACCTGATCGGGGCGCTGGCCCGCGGTGCCGAGGAAGCCGAGCATGCCGGCGCGGCCGACGGCGACGACGAGTTGCGGCGAGGCGATGCCGCGGTACATGCCACCGGTCAGGCAGGCGTAGCGCAGTCCGTAGTCGCGCTTGAAGCTGACGCTGCCGAGGTCGGTGGCGAGGATCGCGGCCCGACCGGCGGCGGCCGGCTGCGCCACCGGCGCGGGGGCCCGGGTGGCGGCGGGCGCCGGGGCCTGGCTGGCGGGCGGGGTGGGGCGCGCGGCGGCGGGCTGCGGCGTGGCCGGGGCGGCGGGGGCCGGGGCGGCGGCGTACCCCGGGATCGCGGCGGTGGCCTGCGCGGTCACCCGCGGCGGCAACGGCTCTTCCTCGTTGTCGGCGACGATCAGCGGTTCGGCGTTGCGCCGGATGTTCCGCACCAGGCTGGTGAGTACGTGCCCCGGGCCGAGCTGGAGGAACTCCTCCTCCTGACGCCCCATCAGGTAGCGGATGCTCTCGCTCCAGCGCACGGTGGAGGAGATCTGCGAGACCAACGTGTCGACGACCAGGTCGCTGCGGTACGGGCGGGCGGTGACGTTGGCGATGACGGGGGTCTTGGGGGCGTGCACCGCGAAGCCGCCGACGTAGGCGGCGAACTCCTGCTGGGCGGCTGCCATGTACGGGGAGTGGAAGGCGCCGCTGACCTGGAGGACGGTGTACATCCTGGCCTTGGCCTCGTCGAAGACGGGCTTGGCTCGTTCGACGTCCTCGCGCAGGCCGGATATGACTATCTGTGACGGCGAGTTGAGGTTCGCCACCGCGATCGACTCGAAGCCGTTGACCGTCAGGAGGTCGCGCACCTCCTTCTCCTCAAGTCCGCCGACGGCGGCCATGCCGCCACCACGTGCCTGTTCCATCAACTCGCCCCGCTTCTTCACCAACTGCAAGCCGGTGGCAAAGTCGAAGGCCTCGGCGGCCAAGAGCGCGTTGTACTCGCCCAGGCTGTGTCCGGCCACGTAGTCGGGCCGCGGCTTACCCTCAGCCAACAACCGGTAGTAGCTCAGTGCATTGACGACGTAGAGGGCGGGCTGTGTGAACTGGGTGAGGTTCAAACGCTCATCCGGGTCTTCCAGACACAGCGTGCGGATGGAATAGCCAAGGATCTCGTCGGCGATGCCGGTCAGCTCTTTGAAATCGTCGAAGAGTTCGGCGCCCATGCCGATTTTCTGGGACCCCTGCCCCGGGAAGAGATAAGCCACCATGATGGGTTCTCCGTCCTTTCACACGCCCATGGGAAGCCGAAATACCCGCCCCGCTCGGGCGATGTTCAAATACCGCCCGTTAGCAGCGCATAACTCATTGCCAATCACCGCAAGGCAGCGTCGCTCACAACTCACCGCCATTCGCGACTTAAGGAAGCCGCGGACACCAATGCCGGCCCGTGGTGGGGCCGTTCAGAGCGCGCGAGTGAGCACCCGGTCGCCGACCGCGACGAGGCGGTGGCCGGACAGCAGATGTCCCTGGTGACCAAGGGATGGACGGGCGCAGTGGCGGTTGGTGCGCGGCCCGCGGGCACCCCCCACCCGACGGGGCACAGATGTCCACCCCTTGAGATGCAACGGAACGGCGCCGCGCCGGCGCATACCGGTCAGACCCATGATCGCTTCCCCCGATGAACTTTCAGAATTTCACACACGGGCGCCACGGGAGTGGTAGTCAGGCAAGTACGAGCGATGCGGGCGACCGCGTCATCTTGCAGGCGAACCCGCCCACTTGATGCACGCAGCAGCAGCCATCATCCCCAACACCCCGACACGCCCCCGAAACAGCCGCGCGTCATTTCACCCCACCAAACCCACCCAACGCAACTCGATGACGGCCGGTTACTGGATTGACATCGAGCTGTCACGCTTTCAGGTTCAATGAGAACGCCTTGACCTTACATCCAGCCAGGCGCCGCCAAAAAGGGGGGAATCGCAGGTTCCACTTCAGCGGCGGCATGAGTCACCGATCCAACCACCGCCGTAAATGTCCAGAATAGTCGAGAAATGACCGGGAGCGTTGACCCGTAAACTCGCCCTCATATAGTGTCCGTTCGGCCATTCGCGCGGGAACTGAACCCACCCGTTCACCCGCACGACATTTTGTGAAATGAAAAAGAAAAGTAATCGGGGGATAATACGTGGGCAACACGGTCTACCTGCTCGGCGGCCAGGGTTCGCAGTACTTCGGTATGGCATCCGCCCTGTATCAGGAGAGCGCCGAGTTCCGACGCAGCATGGACGAGTTGGATGCGGTGTGTTCCAGCCGATTCGGACACTCCGTCACCGACTATCTCTATGACCCGGCCCGCACCCTCTCCGACCCGTGCGACGATCTGGCCAGGTCCAACGCCGCGATCTTCATGATCGAATATTCGCTGAGCGAGCTACTCCGCTCGGAGGGCATCACTCCGGATGTTCTGGTGGGCTCCAGCCTCGGCGAGTTCAGCGCCATGGCGATCGCCGGATACGTACCGGCGGAAACCGCGCTCGGCTTCGTGGTCGAGATGGCGCACCTGCTGAAGGACTCCATGAAGCCGGGCGGCATGGTGGCCGTGCTCGGCGACCCGCGGCTGTACGAGGAGCTGCCCGCACTGCACCAGCACACCGAGATGGCGTCGATCAACCACGCCAACCACTTCGTGCTGAGCGGCGAGGCGCACGGGCTGCGCATCGCCACCGACCTCCTCAAGGACCGCGGCCTGATCACCGTGACGCTGCCGGTGCGGTACGCCTTCCACTCCTCCGCCCTGGACGGGCTGCGCGAGCGCATCGTCGAGGCGGCGGCCTCCCTGGTCTTCGACGCGACTCCCACCGTCGACACCGCCCGCCCGCTGCTGATCTCCTCCACCACGGCCGACGCGGTCAAGGGGTGGCAAGCGGAGGACTGCTGGCACACGCTGCGCAAGCCGATCGCCTTCACCGAGGCGCTGTCCGCCGTGCCCGGGGCGACCGAGGCCAACTTCATCGACCTGACGCCGTCCTCCACACTGGCGGCCATCATGAAGAACAGCCACCCGGCGCTGCGCACCTACCCGGTCATCACCCCCTTCGGCACCGAGCCGGCCCGGCTCGCCACCGTCCGGGCGGACCTGCTGTCATGAGCCCGGGCAGCGGTGTCGTCATCACCGGGCTCGGAGTGCAGTGCGCGCTCGGCGGCGGCCTCGACGAGTTCACCGCCGCCCTGCGTACGGGCGAGAGTCGGGTCACCTTCGAGCCGCCGGCGGACGGGCTGCCGGCCACCCTGGGCGTCGCGGGCCGCCCACGCCACTCCCCCACCGACGTGTTCGAAGCTCAACTTTCCACGGTCGTACCGGAGTTGCGCGATCGGCTACGCCCGCTGCTGCGACGCGCCACCCGCACCAAGCAGTACGCGCTCCTCGCCGCGGTCCAGGCGTGGTCGCAGGCAGAGCTACCGGCCGACGTCGACGGCGCCCGCACCGGTCTGGTGATCGCCGGCGGCAACCAGGCGCACGAGCTGTACCAGGAGATGGGCCGCAAGTTCGAGCGCGCCCCCTCGTTCGTACGGCCGAGCTACGCCGTGGACCTGTGGGACACCGATCTGCTCGGCACCGCGAGCGAACTGTTCGGCGTACTGGGCGAGGGGCTGTCCACCGGCGGCGCGTCGGCCGCCGGCAACGTCGGGCTGGTCACGGCCCTGCGCATGGTCAGGGCCGGGTACGTGGACGCGTGCCTGGTCATCGCCCCGATGACGGAGCTGTCCGCGGTCGAACGGATGGCATTCTTCAACCTCGGCGCGCTCGGGGCCAAGGAGCAGCAGGACCCGGCGTCCGAACGCAGCCGCCCCTTCGACACCGGGCACGACGGCTTCATCTACGGCGAGGGCGCGGCGGCCCTGCTCCTTGAGTCAACCGCGCACGCAGCCGCCCGCGGCGCACAGCCACTGGCCCAACTCCTGGGCGGAGCCGTGCTGTTGCACGGAAGCCGCACCTCGGCACCCTCCCTCGCGGGGGAGGTCCGGGTGATGCGCGCCGCGCTGGCCGACGCCGGTCTCGCCCCCGCCGATGTGGAGTACGTGAACGCGCACGCCACCTCGACGCCGCAGGGTGATGTGGCCGAGGCCGAGGCGCTTCGGGAGGTGTTCGGCGACCGGGCGGGTGAGCCCTGGGTCAATGCCACCAAGTCGCTGACCGGCCACTGCCTGGGCGCCGCGGCGGCCATCGAGGCGGTGGCCTGCGTACAGCAGTTGCGGCTCGGCTTCATCCACCCGAACGCCAACCTCAAGGCCCCCATCCCCGCCGCGGCACCCCTGCGGCTGGCCCCCGAACACGAGGTACCGGCCGAGCCCCGGTACGCGCTCAGCAATGCGTTCGGCTTCGGCGGCATCAACACCTCGGTGGTCTTCGGCCGGGCCTAACCCTGCGACCCGCAGCGGGCGCGGGGCGCGATGGCCGTCTCGCCCGGGTTGGTGGGGGGGGGGGGGGGGCGCCGGGGGGGGGGCCCCCCCCCCCCCCGGGGGGGGGGGCCCCCCGGCCCCCCCCCCCCCCCCCCCCCCCCCGCGCGCCGGCGGGGGGCGGGCGCCCCCCCCCC
>NZ_JBEHZD010000018.1:0-33193 GCF_040240285.1 Streptomyces sp. HSW2009
CCGTGCTCCGTGCTCCGTGCTCCGTGCTCCGTGCTCCGTGCTCCGTGCTCCGTGCTCCGTGCTCCGGCGGGAGGGTCGGCGAGGCGCCGCCGGGGCGGACCCGGGTGGGCAACGGCAGGCCGGCCGAACGGAGCCGCAGACGCGAGCGGGGCGCCTGGCGCCACGGGCCGGGCGCCGGACGGTCATTTCGACGGGTTACTCGTTCGGTTACTCGATGCCGATGAGCAGGGGGGCGGCTGGCTGCTCGCCTCGGTAGCTGACCGTGTCCACCGCCAGGTGGGTCTCCCGTACGTGCCGCTCCAGCCGCTCCGCGAGGTCGCTCGGTACGCCCGCACCCAGTACCAGCGTGACCAACTCGCCGCCTGCGGCCAGCATGCGGTCCAAGACGGTGCGGGCGGTGCCGAGCAGGTCGGCGCCGATGACCGCGACGTCTCCGTCGATCAACCCCAGCACGTCGCCGGCCTGGCACACACCTGCCATGGTCCAGGACTGGCGCTCCGCCACGGCCAGTTCGGCGTAGCGGGTGGCGCCGGCCGCCGAGGTCATCGCCACCACGTCCTCGTCGAAGCCCCGGTCCCGCTCGTGCACCGCGAGCGCGGCGATGCCCTGGACCACGGAGCGCGTCGGGATGAGCGCCACCCGCACGCCTTCCGTACGCATCTGGGCCGCGGCTGCCGCGGCCGTATGGCGCAGTTCCGCGTCGTTGGGGAGCACGACGACCTCGCGCGCGTGGGCACGGCGGATGGCCTCCACCAGTTCACCGCTGGCGGGTGGCTCGCCGGGGCGCGTCGTGACCACCGTCGCGCCGGCTTCGGTGCAGAGGGCGGCGAGTCCGTCGCCGGGGACGACGGCAACCACGGAGCGGGCCGCACGGTCGCCCCGTGTGCCGCGCCTCGTGCCCCGTACCCCGCGCCCCGTCTCCTGCTCCGTCGGGCTCGCTCCGTGGCCCCGTCGGCGCTCTGCCGCGGCCCCGAAGTGCGTGATGCGGAGGCGGTACGGGCGGCCCGCCTGGATTCCTGCCTCCACCGCGGCGCCCGCGTCGTCGACGTGTACGTGGACGTTCCACAGCCCGTCGCCGCCCACGATCACGAGCGAGTCGCCCAGCGCGTCCAGCTTCGCCCGTAGTCGCGCCACGGCCGTCTCGTCTGCCTCCAGGAGGTAGATCACCTCGTACGCGGGGCTCTCACCGGTCTGGCCGTCCTGCTCACTGGCGCGGAGCTCGGCTGTGTCCTGGTTCGTCGCGCGCGGCGGCAAGGGGGCACCGTCCGTGGCGGCGGGGCAGCACGGCAGGGCTTCCGCGGACGGTCCCGCCGGTGTGCACGGGGCAGACGGGTGTTGGCGCGGCTCCGGGGCCCGGGAGGTGGCCCCACGGGGCGCGGGACCAGCGTTGTCCGGCAGCGTCCTGAGGGGGTTGGTCGGGGCTGCGGGCCGTTCGCCGGTGAGCGCCTCGGCCAGTGCGCCGAGGACGGTCACCAGGCCGTAGCCGCCGGCGTCGACGACACCGGCCTGGGCGAGGGCATCCAACTGGCCGGTGGTGGCATCGAGAGCCGTACATGCACCCACGTAGGCGGCACGAGCCACTTCGCCCACGGATGGTGCGCCGGTGCGCGGTGCCGACGGTGTTGCGCCGAGCCCCAGTCCTGCCGCTGCCCCGTTCTCCGCCCACGTGCGCGCGTCGCGCGTAAGGGCGCCCGCTTCCGCGCCGACCGTCGCGGCGTCGGATGTGCCGATCAGATGCGGCGCCGTACCGGTCGCGTGGGGTGCCTCGGCTGGGCCGGACGGCGGCGCGGGCGCGCGCTCCGTAGTGGGCGTGGGAGGGATCGCGCCACCCTGTGGGGCGCCGCCGGGGGTGTCTGCGGGCCCTGTCGCGGCTGCCCCGTGCCCCGTGCCCCGTGCCCCGTCGGGACCCTGCTCCGTGTCGCGCGTCCCGTGCCCCGCCGGCAGCCCGCTCCGTGCCGCGTCCCGGTCCTGTGCTTCGGGTCCCGCCCCGTGCTCCGTCTTCCGTGGGTCGCCAACTCCGTCCGCTGTGGGCCAAGGCTGGCCCGTCGCTGTCTGCGACGCCGCAGTTGCGGCTTGTGCGGCCACTGTGAGGACGGTGCCTTCGACGGGCCGGGCGACCGCCTGGCGGGCCGACTCGGCGGCCCGGGACAAGGCACGGGCGAGATCGGCGCCGTCGGCATGGCGTACGTCACGGGGCGTCTCGGGGGCGGCTGGCGCCCCGTGGGGGGCCAGCACGTCGGCCCTGCCCCGCCGCATCTGGGCCAGGATGGTTCCGGAGTTGCCGTGCGCGCCGATCAGTGCGCCGTGTGCCATCGCGCCCATCGCGTCGCCGAGGCTCGGGCGGGAGGCGGGACCGGTGACGGCGAGGCCGTCGAACGCGGCGCTGACGGCCTGGGCGGCGGATTCGACCGTGAGGTAGAGGTTCGTGCCGGTGTCACCGTCCGCCACCGGATAGACGTTGATCGCGTCGATCCCCTCGCGGGCGCGGCCGAGCGCCTCCAATGCCAGCCCGCACCACGTACGTACCGCCTCGGCGTCGAACGGGTGCGGCACCTACAGCCTCCTTGAACCATGCGGGGTGTCAGCCTGAATGCCCGCAGGGTAGTCGCGGGGCAGGGGGACCGCCCGGGGCGGGGGCCGAGGAAGCCATGGTAGTTTCGTTGTACGGAAGCAGCCGTTGTATGCTGCTCCGGTTGCCCGATCAGATCGGGCCATTCGCCCCGGCGACGCCAACCAGCTACTGGTCCGGCAAGTCGGGAATTCACTGTAAGTGCATCTGAAGTCTTTGGAGTGACCCGTGGCTGCCAACTGCGACGTCTGCGGCAAGGGGCCGGGCTTCGGCAACAACATTTCGCACTCGCACCGCCGCACTCGCCGTCGTTGGAACCCCAACATTCAGACGGTGCGCGCTGTGGTCGGTCGGACGCCGAAGCGGCTCAACGTCTGCACCTCGTGCATCAAGGCCGGCAAGGTCGCGCGCTGACGTTCCCGTCGTAGCGCAGCCAGCCGGTTGCCAAAGCCGGTCCGCCTCGTGCGGACCGGCTTTTCTGTGTCCTCAGGACGGCCTGTGCCCTCAGGACGATCGGCCTGCTACCCGCTCGCGGTTCGGCACGCGCCCCTCCGTACGCTCCGGAGCGCGCACCGGACCACGGACTCGGGGCCGACTCGCTCCGCGTGCCGATCCCGTCGCCAGCGCCTGAGCGTCCCGCAAGCATGCGTCCGCGTCCGCGTCCGAACCATGAGCGCGCGGCGCCGTATGCGCATGAGCCCTGCACGCGCCTCCCCGCAGCGCGCCCTGGGCCCGGCCGACTCTGTACGGCCCACGCACCTCGTAGCCACGCTCCGCCCCGTCACAAGGGCCGTACGGTGCGCTCGCAGTGCCCCGTACAAACCGGCTCCGTGTCCCCGTTGGACCTCGGTGGTGGCCGCCCCTCAACGGCCCGGGGCGAAGGCCCTGCACGCGCCGCACCACGTCAAGCCCACGTACGGCCAACGCTTCGTGCCCCGTAGGGCACCCTGCCGCTCCGTCTGCCGCTCACCGCCGCCCAAGGCCCGGGCTCCGTGCGCCCCGAGCCGGCTCCGGCCGTTGGCCTCATACCGCAGCCCGCGCGCGAGGCCGCGCCGCCCGCCCCGTGCCCCGTGCCCCGTGCCCCGTGCCCCGTGCCCCGTGCCCCGTGCCCCGTGCCCCGTGCCCCGTGCCCCGGCAGGAGGCTGATCGGCCGCCCCTGCGGCGGCAAGTCCGTACTCGCGCGTGCGCGCGGGCCGCGCGGTGCCCTTGGTGGCGTCGCCGGATCGGCCGGGCCGCCGTCGCCGGAACTGATCGGGCCGTACGGACCTCGGGGCGGCTAGCGCCAGCGCCAGGCGTGGTCGACCGGGCCGATGCCGGTGCCCAACGGGTAGCCGGCCGCGATGGCGCCGGTCACGTACTCCTTGGCCGCCGCCGTGGCCTCCGGTACCGGCATGCCGTGCGCCAGGTGTGCGGCTATGGCGCTGGCGAGGGTGCAACCGGTGCCGTGGGTGTGGCGGTTGTCGAGGCGTACGGAGCGGAGCCAGTGTTCCTCCGTACCGTCGGTGAGCAGGTCGACCGCGTCGCCCGGCAGATGGCCGCCCTTCACCAGGGCCCACCGCGGCCCGAACTCAAGGACGGCGGCGGCGGCCCGCCGCATCTCCTGCTCCGTGCCGACCCGTACGCCGGTGAGCTGCACCACCTCGTCGAGGTTGGGGGTGGCGACGGTGGCGACCGGCAGCAGCTTGGTGCGCACCGCGTCGAGCGCCTCCGTGGCCAACAGCGGGTCGCCGTGCTTGGAGACGCCGACCGGGTCCACCACGACCGGCACGTCGAGCGCCGCGAGCAGTTCGGCGACGGTCTCCACGATCTCGGGCGAGGCGAGCATGCCGGTCTTGACCGCCTGGACACCGATGTCGTCGACGACGGCGCGGAACTGGGCGCGGATCGCGTCCAGGGGCAGTTCCCAAGCGCCCCGTACACCCAGCGAGTTCTGTGCCGTGACCGCGGTGAGCACGCTCATGCCATGCGTGCCCAACGCCAGCATGGCCTTGAGGTCGGCCTGGACGCCGGCTCCACCACCGGAGTCAGATCCGGCGACGGTGAGGACACGGGGCGGTACGGCGGCGGGCACGGGGCTCGCGGGCGGGGGGGGGGTGGTCATGTCACTGAACCTACGCCTGCGGTCGCACGCCCCGACGGGGCGGCCCCACCAGGCCGGACCCGAGCCCTGGCCACGCCGTGCAGCAGTTCAGCCCACCGCCCCGTACTGCGGTGGAACGGCGCCGTGGCCGCGCCGAAGTAGCGGGGAAGCGAGTCCAGCGGGAGGGGCGAACCGTGCTGTGGGCACACCCGGCGCGGGCCGCGGTCCGCGCGCCGGACGGCACCGTACGGAGCGTACGCATCAGAGCCCGCGCAACGGTGCGGCGCACTCCCCCACGGCCAGCGCCGCCTGCCGCCTGCCGCCTGCCCGCCGTCATCATGTCCGCGCCGGCCCGGGGCGCTTCTGCCACCTGCCCCGTACCTGCGTACGGTGCGCCCGCACGGCGCAACAGCGCCCCGGAGCCGCTGTTACGGGTCCGGGGCGCCGCGTACGGGGTTCAGTCGCTCTCGGCGTCCTCGATGTCGCCGAAGTGGTCCCAGCCGGCCTTGGACCACGGTGCGCCGTCCACCGTCACCTGTGGCAGCGCCGAGGGGTTGCGCACCTCGCCGATCACCTTCCAGCGGGCGGGCAGCTTCACGTCGACCGGGAAGGTCGCCACGATCGCGTGGTCCTCACCGCCGTTGAGCACCCACTGCAACGGGTCAACGCCGACCGCCTGCCCGATGTCCGACATCTGCGAGGGGATGTCTATCGAGGCGGAGCGCAGGTCGATCCGGACCTTGCTGGCCTCGGCGATGTGCCCGAGATCGGCGACGAGGCCGTCGCTGACGTCGGTCATCGCCGTCGCGCCAAGGCCGGCGGCGGCCGGGCCCGCGTGGTAGGGGGGTTCGGGGCGACGGTGCGCCTCCACGAAGGCACGGGGGGACCGGAAACCGCGCGAGAGGACCGCATGGCCGGCCGCGGACCAGCCCAGCCAGCCCGTAACGGCCACGACATCGCCCGGTTGCGCCCCGGAGCGCGTGACCGGCTCGTGGTTGCGCAAGTCGCCCAGGGCCGTGATGGCCACGGTGATGGTCTCGCCGCGCACGACGTCGCCGCCAACCACCGCGGCGCCCGCCACCTGGCACTCGTCACGCAACCCGTCCATCAACTCGTTCGCCCACGTCGCCGGAAGGTCGGCCGGGACGACGAGCCCGAGCAGCAGAGCGGTGGGCACGGCGCCCATCGCGGCGATGTCGGCGAGGTTCTGCGCAGCCGCCTTGCGTCCGACGTCGTACGCGGTGGACCAGTCCCGGCGGAAGTGCCGCCCCTCAAGCAGTACGTCGGTGCTGGCCACCACCCGACGGTCGGGTGCGGCTACCACCGCGGCGTCGTCCCCCGGTCCCAGTCGGACCGCCGGGGTGGTGGTGAGTCGGGATGTGAGCTCCTTGATCAGCCCGAACTCCCCCAATTCGCCCACGGTGCCCTTCATCCCATCGCCCCTTTGCACTGTTCTTCCGCCCTGCGCTCCGCTGTCCCGTCCAGCGGGCGCCACGCCGCGTACGCCGCGCGGGTCTCCCCGCACCGCTTGACAACGCGGTACCGTGGCGTCCCTTCTCCCCACATGATCCTCGTCGCTGCCCTGGAGGTTCCGTGGTACAGGCGTACATTCTGATCCAGACCGAGGTCGGCAAGGCTTCGGCCGTTGCCGACGTGATCGCCAAGATCCCAGGAGTGATCCAGGCCGAAGACGTGACCGGCCCTTACGACGTCATCGTGCGCGCCCAGGCGGAGACGGTGGATGAACTTGGCCACATGGTGGTCGCCAAGGTCCAGCAAGTGGACGGGATCACCCGCACCCTCACCTGCCCGGTTGTGCATCTGTAGCTCCCCGTATCCTCGGCCCAGTGAGTTTTGCACCGCGCCACTGGCCCCGTCTGCCCATCGCCATCCTGCTCTTGTCCGCCGTGGGCTGCTCTGACAGCGACGAACCCGCGGCGCCCGCGGTTCCCTCCCCGTCGGCGCGGGCCATCACGTTCTGCAAGGCTCTCCACAAGGAACTGCCCGCGACGGTGGACGGACTGGACCGCCGCAAGACCGATCCCGCGTCGGATTTCACCGCCGTGTGGGGAAACCCCGGTGTGCAACTGCGGTGCGGCGTGCCCCGGCCCGATGTCCTCACGCCTGGCAGTGAACATTACAACCCCACGGCCGACTCCGTTGACGTGAACGGAGTCGGCTGGCTGCTGGAGAAACAAGGCGACGGCTACCGGTTCACCACGACCCTCCGCAAGGCGTTCGTGGAGGTCACGGTCCCGTCGAAGTACGCACCCGAGGTCAACCCCCTGACCGACCTCGCGAACGCCGTGCAGAAGACCATCCCGTCCGGGATCTGAAACGGCGCCGAGCGCCGCGGCCCGCCCCACCGTGCACGAACCACGCTGAACGCCACGGATGCCACGGACACCGCGATGCAGCCAGTCATCCCGTTCAGGGGCGCGGGGTGCGGGACGCGCGGCATAGGGCACGGGGCGTCCTCTGCCGTGCGGTCATCGACCGGTCTTGGGGCGCGTTCCACGCTCCGGGGCACGGTGGCGGGCGCGCAGCCGGGGCCAGCGCCGGCGTGCGGAGCGCCCCGCCTCCGGCCACTGGCGCTCCGGGGCGCGCCAGCAGGCGCCCGCACCGTGCACGTACGACCCGTGCGAACACGCCGTCCGCCTCGCCCCGCCTCACGTCGTACGGGCCGAACCCGCGCCGCCCGCGCCACTCCCCCTTGCGGCGCGATGCACGTCTGCCGGAGGCGCCCACGCGCACCCGCGGCACCGAGGAGAGCGCTGCCGTTCAATCAGCCCCGCGCGCGAGGCTATGGCTACTAGCGGAGGCCGGTGGGGCGGTTGAGGGCTGCCTGGAGGAGGCGGTCCACGAGTTCGGGGTAGCTGACGCCGCTCTCCTGCCACATCCGGGGGTACATGGAGATGGGCGTGAAGCCGGGCAGCGTGTTGATCTCGTTGATGACGAACTCGCCGCTGTCCAACAGGAAGAAGTCCACCCGCGCCAGTCCCTCGCAGGACATGGCGTCGAAGGCGGCCACGGCGAGTTCCTGCACGCGCGCCGTTTCCTCGGCGGTGAGCGGCGCCGGCACGATGCCGGTCGCGGAGTCGATGTACTTCGCTTCGAAGTCGTAGAAGTCGTGGGCGGTGACCGGCGGGATCTCGGCCGGCACGCTGGCCCGCGGCCCGTCCTCGAACTCCAACACGCCACATTCGATCTCGCGCCCGCGCAACAGCGCCTCAACGATGATCTTGGGATCGTGTCGCCTGGCCTCCTCGACGGCCGCGTCGATCTCCGACAGGTCATCGACCTTGCTGATGCCCATCGACGAGCCCGCGCGGGCCGGCTTCACGAAGATCGGCATACCGTGTTCGGCCGCGAAGTCCACGATCTTCTTGCGCGCCACCGCGCCCCGGTCGCCCGCCGGTCCGGTCTCCCATTCGCGGGCCCGGATGACCTCGTACGGCCCCACCGGCAGCCCGAAGGAGACGAAGACCCGCTTCATGTACTCCTTGTCCATCCCGACGGCCGAGGCGAGCACGCCGGCGCCCACGTACGGGATGCCGGACAGCTCCAGCAGACCCTGGAGGGTGCCGTCCTCGCCGTAGGGGCCGTGGAGCACGGGGAAGACGACGTCGACGTCGCCGAGCGCCTTGGGTACGGAGCCGGGCTCGGTGTAGACGACCTCGCGGCTGCCGGCGTTGAGCGGCAGCACCACGCCGCCCTCGGGCGACTCCGCGAGTTGGTCGACGTTGGGCAGCGTGCCGTCGCTGATGGCCATCCGCTCCGGCTCGTCAGCGGCCAGTGCCCACCGGCCGTCCGCGGTGATGCCGAGGGGCAGTACCTCGTACTTCGTACGGTCGATGGCCGCCCGTACGGCGCCCGCGGTGAGGACGGAAATGGCGTGCTCGGAGCTACGCCCGCCGAACACGACGGCGACGCGCGGCTTGCGGCCGACGGGGCCGGAGGCGGGCACGGGGCTGGGGGAAGTGGACTCGCTGCTCATCGGCTTGAGATTACCTTGCGGTGTTGGCGGCGGGCAGTCTCCCCGGCCGGTGTCCGACGTTCACCGCGGTGAACGCAGGCCGCTGACCTCACTGTTTCCGCTGCCGGCGGCTGGCCGTGGGCGCACCGGGCCGGGCCGGTCGACCGCGGGGGGCGGGCCGGGCTGCGGGTGGGATGCGAGGCCGCGGACCGGGCATACGGGCCGGGGCAAGAACACGGCGGGCACCATACGGAGCGGCCAACGGGCTCTCCGCCAGGACCTGGTGGAGCGGCCCTACCGGATCTCAGCTGCCCCGCCTCGCCCCGTACGGCCCGGCTCGCCCTCGCTCGCCGTAGCCCTCGGTGTGGGTCAACCCACCGCCTTACCGTGCAGCCTTCCGGGGTGAACGGCACGGCGCGGGAGGCCCGCACACGGACGTCCGCCTCACCCACCCCGGCCCCGGCTCCTCCCGCGACGGGGCGACGGGGCGACGGGGCGACGGGGCGACGGGGCGACGGGGCGAGTGTGCCGTCCATGGGTGGGCAGCGTTTGCCCCGCGCCGCTCGGTTGGTCGTTGCGCGCCCTGAATGCGCTCCGGGGCGTGAGTGTGACTCTCGCGTGCGCTCCGGGGCGTACGCCAACGCGCCGCCAACGCCGCGCCACGGGGCACGGCCCAGAGGCGCGTGGGCCAGCGGCACATGGGTCAGCGGCACACGGTGCCAGTGGCACGGGGCGGCGTGTGGGGTCAGTGGCGCTCGGGCTTGGCGGAGCGCGACATCAGTTCCTTGAGCGCCACGAGCGGGGGCTTGCCGCCGTGCACGATGCTCACCACCGTCTCCGTGATCGGCATGTCCACCTGGTGCCGGTGTGCCAGGTCGAGTACGGACTCGCAGGACTTGACGCCCTCCGCGGTCTGCTTGGTCACGGCGATGGTCTCGGCCAACGTCATGCCGCGCCCGAGGTTGGCACCGAAGGTGTGGTTGCGGGAGAGCGGTGAGGAGCAGGTGGCTACCAGGTCGCCCATGCCGGCGAGACCGGCGAAGGTGTGCGCGTCGGCGCCCATCGCCAGCCCCAGCCGGGTCGTCTCGGCCAGTCCCCGGGTGATGAGGGACGCCTTGGCGTTGTCCCCCAGCCCCATGCCTCCGGCGATGCCGACCGCGAGGGCGATGACGTTCTTCACCGCGCCACCGAGTTCACAGCCGACCACGTCGGTGTTGGTGTAGGGGCGGAAGTACGAGGTGTGGCAGGCCGCCTGGAGCCGCTGGGCCACCGACTCGTCGCGGCAGGCGACGACCGCGGCGGCAGGCTGGCGCGCGGCAACCTCCTTGGCGAGGTTGGGCCCCGTCAGCACCGCGACCCGCTCCGGGCCCACCCCGGCGACCTCCTCGATGACTTCACTCATCCGCTTGGCGGTGCCGAGTTCCACGCCCTTCATCAGGCTCACCAGCACCGCGTCGGGCGGCAGCAGCGGGGCCCACCCGGCCAGGTTGGCCCGCAGCGTCTGGGCCGGCACGGTGAGCACCGCGAACTGGGCGCCCCGTGCCGCAACCGCCGGGTCCGTGGTGGCCCGTACGGTGCTGGGGAGCTGGACTCCGGGCAGGTAGTCGGGATTGCCCCGGCCCTCGTTGATCGCGGCCACCGGCTCCGGGCGCCGGCCGCACAGGGTCACCTCGCATCCCGCGTCGGCCAGCACGATCGCGAAGGCGGTGCCCCACGATCCGGTGCCGAAGACGGCGCAGCGCGTCATGTGGCGTTCCCTTCGGTCTTTCGGTCCGTACGGTCGACGGAGCCTAGACCCTCGGCGGCGTTCTTCGACTGTCCGTGGCGCTCGGCGGGGACGGGTTCTTCGCGCAGTTCGGCGAGGAGTTCGGTGACGGCGGCCATGATCGTCTCGGTGGCGGCGCGCAGCACCTCGACGGTCGGCTCCTGACCGTAGAAGGCAGAGAGGTCCACCGGCGGCCCCGCGACCACCTTGAAGGTCTTACGGGGAAACAATCGCAATTTCTTTACTCCGGCGTACGGCGGGAGCACGTCATTGGCACCCCATTGCGCGACCGGAATAACCGGGGCCTTGGTCAGCAGGGCGACTCGGGCGGCGCCGGTCTTCGCCCGCATCGGCCACTGGTCCGGGTCTCGGGTCAGCGTCCCCTCGGGGTAGAAAGCGACGCATTCCCCCTTCTCGATCGCGCCGACGGCGGCCCGGAAGGCGTTGGCGGCGTCCGTGGACTCGCGGTAGACCGGAATGAGCTGAAGCCCATGGAAGAACCGCCCGATAACGGGCACCTTGAAGAGACTGGACTTCGCGAGGAATCGTGGCACGCGCCCGGTGTTGTACTGGAAGTGCGCATACGCCAGCGGGTCGAGATACGAGTTGTGGTTGATCGCGGTGATGAATCCGCCGTGGGCTGGAATGTTCTCCATTCCACGCCAGTCCCGTTTGAACAGAATCACGAGCGGCGGCTTCGCGAAGACCGCGGCCAAGCGGTACCAGAAGCCGATTCTGTGGCGGGGCACTCGGACGTCCTCCTCTTGGGACCTGCTGACCTGCTGGGTTGCTGCCACCCGGGCAGCCGCACAAGTGTCGCCCCAGGTATCTGGTCTGTCGAGGACACCGTAACCCCGGCGGTCCCGGGCAGCTTCGGCAGCAGGCAAGAATGATGCACGTGCACAGAGACGGAGCGAGTGAAGCGGCCACGGGCTGGAGCCTGGTGGTGCCGCTGAAACCGCTGTCCCGCGCGAAGAGCCGGCTGGCCGCGGCCACATCGGATGACCTGCGTCCCGGGCTTGCGCTCGCATTCGCACAGGACACGGTGCGGGCGGTGCTGGCGTGTCCCGCGGTACGGGATGTGGTGGTTGTCACGGACGATCCGCTGGCGGCCGACGAATTGACGGCGCTCGGCGCGCTGGTCGTACCCGACACTCCCGGGAAGGGCCTGAACGCGGCGCTGGCACACGGCGCCGCCACGGTGCGTGCGCGGCGGCCCGAAGCGCCGGTCGCCGCGCTCAACGCCGATCTGCCGGCGCTCCGCCCCATGGAACTCCACCGCGTTCTGACGGCCGCGTCGGAATTCCGCCGCGCCTTTCTGGCGGACGCCGCAGGAATCGGCACCACATTCCTGGCAGCCGCCCCGCAATGGGAACTAGATCCGGCTTTCGGCGGCCCTTCACGCGCCCGTCACCGGGCTACCGGTGCCCACGACATTTCCCTCCCGGACGTGCCCAGTGTTCGGCAGGACGTGGATACCGGGCCCGATCTCCGGGCGGCGGTCCTGATGGGAGTGGGGCCGCATACGGCCGCCCTCCTCGGCATCGACGACACCCCGCCGCCGGCCCCCAGCGCACCCGCCGGCTCCCCCCTCCCTCCCGGCTGACGCCCCCCCCCCCGCGCCCCGGTTCCACCACCCCGCCGTGCGCTGCGCTCCGTGGCGCACGGCGCGGGAAGGGGCCGCGCGGCATCCCGGAAGCCAAAGCGAGCGAGGCAGTGCACCCACCTCGGCCACACACGTACGGGGCGTCGGGGCAGGGGGGTACGGGGCACGGCCCCAGCGGCTCCGTACCTCGCGCCCCGCGCCCCCTTCGGAACACCACGCGCGGGGAGGCGGGGCACAGAACCCAGGACGCGGCCCGGAGCGTTCGCCACGGAGCGCGGAGCCTGAGGCACGGCACGGCACGGAGCGGCACGGAGCAGACCTCAAGCACGTGGCACGGAGCGGGCCCCAAGCGCAGGGCGAGGGCGCTAGCGTTGCCCCGTGCCGCTCCCCAGGGGCACGGGGCAGCGCCCATCACAGCCCCCACCACAGCGCCCAGGCCACGGAGCGCAGAGCCCGGCGCGCCGAAGGCACCGCACCGTGCGCGGACCACGCGGCGCGGGCCGCTCCCCACGCGGGCTACGCTGCTCCGCATGCAGGCAACCGCTTACACGTACGACTCCGACACGCGCGCGGGCAGTGTGCTGCTCGACGACGGCACTCCGGTGCCGTTCGACGCAGCGGCCTTCGACGCCGGCGGGTTGCGCCTGTTGCGGCCCGGGCAGCGGGTACGGATCGAGGTCGATGGTGAGGGCGACGCCCGCCGCGTGACCCTGGTGACGCTCCAGACGTTCTAGGCCCGGCGGCCGGAGCAGCCCACCCGCGTAGCGCAGTGCGCCCGCGCGACGGCCGACTCCCGTATGTCTCCCGCGCCCACATCCGCCTACGGGCACCCTGCAAGCACGGACGCCCGCAACGCCGCCTGGACGCTTCCCGGCCCCAACCGCAGGCGCCCCGCTCTCCGTCCCGCGCCGCACCTCGCTTCGCCTCGCGCAAACAGAACCGCCTCACCCCGTAACCCGCAGCCCCTCCCCCGTTGCTCCGTGCTCCGTGCTCCGTGCTCCGTGCTCCGTGCTCCGTGCTCCGTGCTCCGTGCTCCGTGCTCCGTGCTCCAGCGAGAGTGTAGGAACGGCCCCGCCGCCCGTGGGCTCATGTCGTGCGGGTGCCGTCCGCCGACAGCGACTCGCTCGCCATGTCCGGCGCTCCGATGCCGCCCCGGCCCCGTGCTGACACTGCCTCCTGTACGCAGCAACGGCAGCCCACCTTCAGCAAACACACGCCGCCAACCTGAGCGCTCCAGCAGAGCACCGAACCACCGGACCGAACGGGCCGAACGGGGCGCGCAGTGGAAGAGCCAGTCCTCACGCATCCGCGTTCGCGGCTTCGAGGGTTCGTGCAGCACCGGCCTCATCAGCCAGGACGGAGCGGGTGGCCAGGGGTGTCGCTTTGTGGTTGGGGAGGGCTCCGACGGGCCCGAGGTCGTAGGCCGTCTCCGCATGGAACGCCTGGTCGACCCCGCCGACTTCGTGCTCTTCGGCTGCTCGGAAGCCGACGGTGGCGTCGACGAGCTTGGCCAGTAGCCAGGAGGCGGCGAAGGAGAACCCGAGTACGGAGAACGCGCCAGTGGCCTGCTTGCCCAACTGCTGGAGTCCGCCCACGCCGTCCTTGGCCAGGAGGCCGACGAGGAGCGTGCCGACCAAGCCGCCCGCCAGGTGCACGCCGACCACGTCGAGCGAGTCGTCGAGACCCAGTCTGTCCTTGAGACCGACTGCCCAGGAACAGACGGCGCCCGCCACCGCGCCGATCAGGAGCGCGCCCAACGCGTTGACGTGTGCGCCCGCTGGGGTGATCGCCACCAACCCGGCCACGGCGCCGGAAGCGGCGCCCAGGGTGGTGAACGCGCCGTGCCGAATCCGTTCGTACGCCAGCCAACCGAGCATGGCCGCCCCGGTCGCGACCTGCGTGTGCAGTGCCATGGCGGCGGCGGTGCCGTTGGCAGCGAGCGCCGAACCCGCGTTGAAGCCGAACCAGCCGAACCACAACAGCGCCGTGCCCAGCATCACCAACGGCAGACTGTGCGGGCGCATGGGTTCGCGCTTGAATCCGATGCGCTTTCCGACGACGAGAACCGCGGCCAACGCTCCAATGCCGGCATTGATGTGTACGGCTGTGCCGCCGGCGAAATCGATGACCTGCATCCGGAAGAGCCAGCCGTCCGGCTGCCACACCCAGTGCGCAACCGGGAAATAGACGAGGCTGACCCATAGCGTGATGAAGAGTGCCCATGCGCTGAACTTCACTCGATCAGCCAGCGCCCCGCTCATCAGCGCGGGCGTGAGCGCGGCGAACATGAGCTGGAATACGGCAAAGGCAAGAACCGGGATTCCCTGCTCACCACCCGTCAACGTATCCGGGCCGATGCCCTTGAGGCCGACGTGGTCCAGGTTCCCGATGAGCCCGCCACCGACGTCGCCACCGAAGGTGAGCGAATATCCGTAGAGAACCCACAGCACGCTCACGATTCCCAACGAGATGAAGGACATCATGAGCATGTTGAGGGCGCTTTTCACCCGCACCATGCCACCGTAGAAAAAGGCCAGGCCAGGCGTCATCACCATGACCAGTGCGGCGCTGATCAGGACGAATGCGGTATCTGCACCGTTCATTGTCGACGTCTCCTCGTCACGACTGCCTCGTCGAGGCGGGGGCAGGCGGGTACGGGCGGGGTTTGCAGGAACCGGTTTTCCGAGGAGATTGCCCCCGCACCGTTTCAGTGGACGCCATTCGGTGTTTCGTCGCGATGACGAAGTGGTCTGCGGTGTTACGCGGGCATGAACTCCGCGGGCCGCGCATGCGATACCGCCTCCCGCGCGGACCGTGCGGGCCGGGCCCTGCCCCGGGCTCGTGTGCGGACCGTGTAAGCCCCGCCCCGCGGCTCCCGCCCCGCCCGGCCGCTCCCCCGGCAGGGGCCCCGCACCCGGCCCGCAGCAGCCACGCCCGTCCGCCGCCTGCACGCCGCGACAGCCGTTGCGCCGCGACATCCTCGCCGCCGGACCCCGCGCCCCGCTCTGGGCGCCCCGCGGCCCCGTGCCCCGTGCCGTGCACCGCCGCGCGCCCACTCCCTGCCCCGCACCGCCGTACGAAGCCACGAAGGCGCAAAGAGATGGCCGCGGGGCCAGCCCGCGTTGACTGGGCTTCGGGAGGGCCGAGTCGGGCGTACGGGGTGGCCGCCGCGGCCGGCTTGGGGCGGCGCGCGCGTCAGACCGCGGCGGGCGTGACGTCCGACGAGTCCGGCAGCAGTCGGTGGAGGTTCTCCGCCAGGGAAGCGACCTCGGTCAGGTGCCCGTATTGGCGTACGGCCCTGTCCACGGTTTTGCGTAGCCGATTGTTCACCCGCTCGGACCGGACCTTCTGGGCCACGTCCAAAGCGCGGGTGGCGAGGACGGTGCATTGTTCGGGATCGCGCTGGAGCAGATGGACCGTGGCCATCCCGATCAGGTTGAGCGCGTAGGAACGCTGGTGGCTCGTCGGATTCTGGCTGACTTCCCTACCAAAGAGCTCGACGGCCTGGAGCATATGGGGTTGGGCCAAATGCGCGTACGTCGGACTACGTCCCGCGACATAAGCGAGGTCGCGATAGGAGTGTGCGTTCTCCGCGTGGAGTTCGGCTTCGGAGAAGAAGCGAATCCAATCCGGGTCCCCGTCTCCCGGGGTGCAGTCGGCGAAGGTTTCTTCCGCAGTCCGTACGGCCCGGTGGCATTTGTTGGGCTGCCCCATGTTGGCGTAGGCACGCGCCTCCAGGGAGTGGAGCATCGCCTGAGTGCGCGCGGTGGCGGACTCTCGACCGCCGTACTGCGCGAGGTGGATCAGTTCCAGCGCGTCCTCGGAGCGCCCCAGATGGATCATCTGCCGACTCATGCTGGAGAGCACGTACGCGCCGAGGGGGCGGTCTCCGGCTTCCCGTGCGGCATGCAGGGCCAGCACGAAGTATTTCTGCGCGGTGGGCTGGAGGCCGATGTCGTAACTCATCCAGCCGGCGAGTTCCGCGAGTTCGGCAGCCGCGCGAAAGAGCCGTCGGGAAATGCGGGACGGCTGGGATTCCTGCAACAGGTCGGTGACCTCGTGGAGTTGTCCCACGACCGCCTTGCGACGCAGCCCGCCGCCGCACTGGGCGTCCCACTTCCGAAACATCCGGGTGGTGGATTCCAGCATGTCCAACTCCGGCCCGGACAGCCGCACGCTCCGCGCCCGATCGACGCGAATGACCTCCGCCTGGCCCGTGCCGGCAGTACCACCGGGATTCGGCACCAGCCAGCGCTGCATGGGTTCGACGAGGGCGGGCCCGGCGGCGAGGGTGAGCGACGTGCCGAGGAATCCCCGCCGGGCCAGCATTAAGTCGCTGCGGGAGAACTCATTGATCAGCGACACCGTTTGGGGCCCGGTCCAGGGCAGGTCGACACCGGAAACGGACGGCGCCTGGTGGTGCATGCGCAGCCCCAGATCCTCGACGCTGACCACGCATCCGAACCGTTCGGAAAGGAGCTCGGAGAGGATGCGGGGAATGGGTTCGCGCGGCTGCTCGCCGTCGAGCCAGCGGCGCACGCGCGAGGTGTCGGTACTGATGTGGTGCGCGCCCAACTGGCGGGCCCTGCGGTTCACTTGCCGGGCGAGCTCCCCCTTGGACCAACCGCTGCGGAGAAACCACGAACCCAGGTGATCGTTGGGTCGCTTCTCAGCGCTTTCGCGGTTGCCGTCCACTGGAACGCCCCCACTTCGAGAGTCACTTCACCGTCCACTCAGCCGCGACAACCCCATCGTCGCCGGGCCGTTGCCGTCCGCGCCAGCCCCTGGCGTCCGCCGCCACCAGCGCCCTCCGTATCACACTCCGCCCGCCGAAATCGAAGCGGAGAACGGGGAGTCAGTCATCCGTCGCCCTCGGCGCCGGCTGTCGTGTGCGCACCGCCGGGTGCCGCCGGGGCCGCGCAATGGTTCGGCGTGACACGGAGCGAAACGCCCCGGACCCGGGCGCAGGGCAGCGCAGATCCGACCCGCGTGTACCGACGGTAATCCTACGATCACGGCTCTAGCGAGGCGCTTCCGGGAAACGCCACCATTCGCCACCCCTTCGAATGAACTCCCCTGCCCCGCACCACGCTTCACTTGTCGCAGGTCGATGCGACAGGGCGCAGTGATGCACTGGAGGGCGCGCGATTGACGCGCACCACCATATGCGCGCCAGCCCGCCACCTGACGATGAGCGGCCATCGACGGTTATGACGGGGCTCCGACTCGTAACCATCAAGAGCACTTCCCGTTGGAGGGAGCATGGGCTTCACGATCGGCGGCATCCGGGACCTGCGGTCCGCCTCACGGCGTCGCAGCCGTGCGAGCGAGAGCACGACGGTGGCGGAGTACACCGGGCTGTGGGGATGGGACGTGACCCCTGGCGCCCGCGCCGTACGGGGCGCCGGCGGCAACCGCGAGTGCTCGTGCGGCACGCTCGACTGCCCCGCCCCCGGGGCCCACCCGCTGCCCCGCACCTGCACCGTTCCGGCGGGCGCCACGCTCGATGACGCCGCGGTGATCTGGTCCCACACGCCGGGCGCCACCCTGTTGCTGCCCGTCGGGCGCACCTTCGACGTCCTGGAGGTCGGGGCCGCGGCGGGGCGCCACGCGCTGGTGCGGCTGGAGCGGATGGGGCTACCGCTGGGCCCGGTGGCCGTCACGCCCGATGGGCGCGCCCAGTTCTTCGTAGCGCCGGGAGCCGCAGCCGAACTCCCCCACCTGCTCTACCGCATGGGGTGGGACGACGCCGACCTCGATCTGCGGGGCCTCGGCACCGGTGCGTACATCACCGCGCCGCCGTCGGATCACGGCGGGCTCGGCCCCGTTCGGTGGCTCCGTCCGCCGGAGTTGGACACCGCCGACCACCCGCCCCATGCCCGGCTGCTGCTCGGCACCCTGGCGTACGTCTGTCACCGCGCGGGAGCCTGACCCGCAACGCCTTCGCATGGACACAGCAGCGGGCCGGGAGCGACCGGACCGCTGCTGTGCGTAGTGCCGTCCTGCGCCGCGCGGGAAGCCGATGCACCTCGTCGCACGCGTCGGAGCGCACCGCGCATCGCGCACCAGCCGCACGCGCTCCCAGATGCGCTCCGTGGCGCATGCGGCCAGCGCCCCGACGCCCCGGCGCCGCAGCACCACAACCCAGCCCAGCCCCGACAGGCCCCACCGCCCGCACCACCCCGGCCTTTCCCCGCGCCGCCCTCGCGAGCTCCTGCTCCCCTGCTGCCCCCTACACCGCCTCCGCCCCGTAGCCCCCGTAGCCCCGTGGCCCCGTCCAGGCAGCGCGAGGGCCGCCCCGCGGTGGGCGGGGCGGCCCTGGTTCCTGGTTGGTCCCTGACGGGGCCCTGATCGGCCCTGGCTGGGTCCTGGCTGGGTCCGGGCTCGGACCCTGTCAGGCGTCGTCCCGGCGTCAGTCGCCGATCAGTGCGTCCACGAACGCTTCCGGCTCGAACGGGGCCAGGTCGTCCGCGCCCTCGCCGAGGCCCACGAGCTTGACCGGTACCCCGAGCTCGCGCTGCACGGCGACCACGATGCCGCCCTTGGCGGTGCCGTCGAGCTTGGTCAGCACGATGCCGGTGATGTCCACAACCTCCGCGAAGACCCGCGCCTGGATGAGGCCGTTCTGGCCGGTGGTGGCGTCGAGTACGAGCAGCACCTCGTCGACCGTGCCGTGCTTCTCCACGACCCGCTTGACCTTGCCCAGCTCGTCCATGAGGCCGGTCTTGGTGTGCAGTCGTCCGGCGGTGTCGACCAGGACGACGTCGGCGCCCTCCTCGACGCCCTCCTTCACCGCGTCGAAGGCGATGGACGCCGGGTCGCCGCCCTCCGGGCCCCGTACCGTACGGGCGCCCACGCGCTCACCCCAGGTCTGGAGCTGGTCGGCTGCCGCGGCGCGGAAGGTGTCGGCCGCGCCCAGCACGACGGACTTGCCGTCGGCGACCAGGACGCGGGCGAGCTTGCCGGTGGTGGTGGTCTTGCCGGTGCCGTTGACGCCGACGACCAGCACCACGCCGGGCTTCTCCTGGCCGTCAGCCGTCACACCGCTCTCGGTGTGCACGGTGCGGTCGCTGTCGGGGCCGATGAGCTGGAGCAGCTCCGTACGGAGCAGTGCGCGCAGTTCCTCGGGGGTGCGGGTGCCGAGCACCTTGACGCGCTCGCGCAGCCGCTCCACCAGTTCCTGGGTGGGGGCGACGCCGACGTCGGCGGTCAGCAGGGTCTCCTCGATCTCCTCCCAGGTGTCCTCGTCGAGGTGCTCCCGGGAGAGCAGGGTCAGCAGCCCCTTACCGAGGCTGTTCTGCGAGCGCGAGAGCCGGGCGCGCCGCCGCCCCCGGCGGCCGGCGCGGGGCGCCGGGACGTCGAGTTCGGGTGCGGGTGGCGCGGCTGGCGCCGCGGGCTCCGTCGCGGTGGCCGCCGGCAGGTCCACCTCTTCGATGGTGCGGCGGGGCTCGTCGCGCGGGGTCTCGGCTTCCTCGCCGACGTGTGGCTCGGCGGGCGGCGCGGTGACGGAGGGGCTGCTCGGCGGGGCCGGGGGCAGCGGCTTCTTCTTGCGGCTGCTGACGACGAGCCCGCTGATCGCGCCGAGCGCGACCACAGCGATGACTACGGCAAGGATGACGATTTCCATAACGCACCCAGTATCAGCCACGCGTCCGGATTGGCGAGGCCATGGACGCGCAGCGAGAACCAAAGCCGCTTTACGTCTCGAACTTGGAGCAAAGCTCCACGGCATGGGACGATGCAACGCGCGTAGAGCCGCCTTCTTCCGCCTCCCTGCCCAGGCCGTCGCCACCGCCCCGCTCGAACGCACGGAGCCCCCATGGACCACCAGACGTCCGCCGCGTCCGCCACCCCCCGCCCCGCGCCGGCCGACAGCGCCCTGGCTGCCGCCGCGCACGCCGTCGAGACGCGTGGCATCGAGCCGGTGCCGGCGCACGAGCGCCACGGCCGGGTCCGCGAGCTCTTCCCCACCTGGGTGGCGGCCAACATCAGCGTGCTGTTGCTCACCATGGGCGCCGGTCTGGTGGTCTTCAACCGGCTGAGCCTGTGGCAGGTGCTGCTGGTGGCCGGGTGCGCCGCGACCGTCTCGTTCGGGATGGTGGGCGTGCTGTCGGTGTCGGGGAAGTGGGGTGGCGCGCCTGGGGCGATGCTTTCGCGGGCCACGTTCGGGGTGCGGGGCAACTACTTTCCCGGCTCCGTGTTGTGGGTGGCCCGCTTCGGCTGGGAGACGATCAATGCGGTCACCGGTGCGTACGCCGTGCTGACCGTTCTGGACCTGATGTTTGACGTGCGACAGAACAACGTACTGATCGTCATCACACTGATCGGCTTCGTGGCGGCCACCTTTCTGGTGAGCGGCATGGGGCGGGCCGTACTGCACCGGTGTAACACCTGGTCGACCTACGTCTTCGGCGCCTTCAGCGTGCTCGTCCTCAGCTACCTGGTCGTCGACACCGACTGGGGCGCCGTCTTCGACCGGCCGGCCGGCAGCACCGCTCTGGTCGTCGCGGGGATCGGCACCATCGCGGCGGGTGGCATCAGTTGGGTGCCCACGGGGCCCGACTTCGCGCGGTACCTGCCGCACGCCACGTCCGGCCGCAAGATCGTCGGCGTCACCGTGTCCGGCGCCGCGCTGGTCGTCGTACCGATGGTGCTGATGGGCGCCGTCATGGCGGTCGGCACGCCGGACCTGGCGTCCGCGGCTGACCCGGTCTCCTTCCTCGGCGACGTGCTGCCCACCTGGCTCGCGGTGCCGTACCTGATCACCGCCCTGATCGGGATGCTGCTGATCAACAGCCTGTCGATGTACTCGGCCGGCTTCACCGCGCAGACCATGGGCGTCAAGCTGCCCCGTGCCCTGGCCGTCTCCGTCAACGCCGTGATCAGCCTGGTCGGCGGTCTGCTGCTGATGCTGGTGGCCAAGAGCTTCTACGGCTCCTTCCTCACCTTTCTCACCCTGCTCGCCGTCTCCTTCTCGGCCTGGATCGGCGTGTACGCGGTGGACATGTTCCGGCGCCGTGCGCTGGCCGTGCGCTACGACGCGCAGGGGCTGCTGGACACCGGTCGCAGCAGCCGGTACTGGTACGCGGGCGGCTTCTGCTGGCAGGCCCTGACGGCCTGGGCGCTGGCCCTGACGGCGGGGCTGTGCTTCACGGAGGTGGACTGGTTCACGGGGCCGCTCGCCGCGAGTTGGATCGGGCGCAACGGACTGGGGTGGACCGCCACGATCGTGCTCGCCGCGGCGTGCTTCGCGCTGCTCCCGCGGCCCCGTGAGGGCGCCGGCGGCGCCCCGTCCGCGGCCGTGGGCGATGGCCAGAAGTGGAACCCCGTCGGCTGAACCGCGCCCTACCACCTGGCCGCTTTGCCAGCTAGCGTCCCCTTCGCCGTCCTCGGACCGTCCACGGCGAAGGGGATTCCCATGTCCGCTGCCCAGCACGCTGGCCCGCCGACGGCGCCGACGACCGCCGTGCGCTTCAACCTGGTGGACCCGACGGCCACCCCGGAGTCCCTGTCGCGGCGTTACCGCGCGGCGATCGACATGGCCGCCTTCGCCGACGACCGCGGCATCGGCACCATCCAGACCGAGGAGCACCACGGCGCCGTCAACGGCTGGCTGCCGTCGCCGCTGACCTTCGCCGGCACCGTCTTCGGCGCCACCCGGCGGATCTCCGTCACGGTCGCCGCCCTGCTCGCACCGCTCTACGACCCGCTGCGGCTCGCCGAGGACGTGGCCGTACTCGACCTGCTGAGCGGCGGCAGGCTGATCACCGTTGCGGGGCTCGGCTCGCGGCGCGCGGAGTACGGGGCGCACGGCAAGGACTGGCACTGGCGCGGCAAGCTCCAGGACGAGGCGTTGGAGACGCTGCTGGCGGCGTGGACCGGCGAGCCGTTCGGCTACCGCGGGCGCACCGTACGCGTCACTCCGCGGCCGTACACGCAGCCGCACCCGAGGCTGTACGTCGGCGGGGGCTCGCGGGCGGCGGCACGCCGGGCGGCCCGGCTGGGGTTGCCGCTGTACCTCAACGCGCACCTGCCGGAACTCGCGACGTACTACCAGGCGCGGTGCGCGGAGTACGGCACCACGGGGCGCTGTGTGATGCCGGCGCCCCGTACTCCGGTGTTGCACTTGTCGGAGGACCCGGACCGGGCCTGGGCCACGTACGGGCAGCACCTGTTGCACGAGGCCCGGGTGCACGCCTCCTGGCGGCGGGCAGCCGTGCGCTCCGGGGCGCGCCCACCGGCGGACGACGTGGACGCGCTCCGTCGGGAAGGCCGGTACTGCGTGCTGACGCCCGACGAATGCGTGGAGTTGGCGGGGCGCCTCGGCCCGGGGGGCCGGTTGGTGCTCCATCCGCTGTGTGGCGGCATTCCCGTGGAGGAGGGCTGGAGTTCGCTACACCTGTTCGCCAGTGCGGTGCTACCCAAGATCGATGCTGCCCCGGCTCCGTAGCGGCGCCGGGGCAGCGGTTTCGCGGTCCGGTACGAAGCGTAGGGGCCGCGAGGAGAGGGGGGCGGGGGTCAGCCCATCTCCTCCAACGCCTTGCCCTTGGTCTCCGGCACCCACCTGAGCAGGAACGGGATCGAGAGCGCGGCGAAGATCGTGTACATCACGTAGGCGCCGGAGAGGTTCCAGTCGGACAGCGTCGGGAAGCTGACGGTGATCGCCCAGTTGGCCACCCACTGCGCCGATGCGGCGACTCCGAGGGCGGCAGCGCGCATCCGGTTCGGGAACATCTCGCCGAGCAACACCCAGACCACGACGCCCCAGGAGAGGGCGAAGAACAGCACGAAGGAGTGCGCGGCGATCAGCGCGACGGTGCCCTGGGTGTCCGGCATCGTGATGTCCTCGCCCGAGCCGGTCTTGGCCGAGAACGCCCAGGCCGCGAGGGCGAGCGAGAGGGTCATGCCGGCCGAGCCGATGAGCGCCAGCGGTTTGCGGCCGATCCGGTCGACAAAGGCCATCGCGATCACGGTGCCGATGATGTTGATGATCGACGTGGTGAAGCTGTAGAAGAACGAGCTCGTGGGGTCGATGCCGACGGACTGCCACAGCGACGACGAGTAGTAAAAGATCACGTTGATGCCGACGAGTTGCTGGAAGACCGAGAGGCCGATGCCGATCCAGACGATCGGCAGCAGGCCGAACCGGCCGCCCAGCAGGTCCTTGAAGGTCGACTGGTGCTCGCGGCGCATCGCCTCCTGGATCTCGGCGACCCGCGCGTCGAGATCCACGCCCTGGCCCTCGACTTCCACGAGCACCGTACGGGCCTGGTCGAGCCGCCCCGTGGCGATGAGGTAGCGGGGCGATTCGGGGATGGAGAGGGAGAGCAGCCCGTACAGCACGGCGGGGACGATCATCACGCCGAGCATCCACTGCCATGCCTCAAGTCCGGCGACGGTGCCGCGCTGGTCGCCGCCGGCGAGGCGCAGAATGCCCCAGTTGACGAGCTGCGAGATGGCGATGCCAGTGACGATGGCCGCCTGTTGGAAGGAGGCGAGTCGGCCCCGGTACGCCGGCGGGGACACCTCGGCGATGTAGGCGGGGCCAATCACGGAGGCCATGCCGATGGCGACGCCGCCGAGCACGCGCCACAGGGCCAGGTCCCAGAGCGCGAACGGCAGGGCGGAGCCGATGGCGCTGATGGTGAACAGCACGGCGGCGATCTGCATGCAGCGGATGCGGCCGATCCGGTCGGCGATCCGGCCCGCCGTCGTGGCCCCGATGGCGCATCCGATGAGGGCCGCCGCGATCACCTGCGCCAGGGCTTCGGAGCCGATGTCGAAGCGCCCTCGGATCGCCTCGACGGCCCCGTTGATGACGGAGCTGTCGTAGCCGAAGAGGAAGCCGCCCATGGCCGCAGCCGCGGCGATGAAGACGACGTGCCCGAGGTGCTCGGGCTGGGCCTCGCGGCCTTCGGGCGCCGGCGGGTGCGCGGTACTGCTCACGGTGGACTCCTGGGCCCGGCGACGCTGCCGGGTGCGTGGGGGCTGGCCGCTCCTCGTGGAGCCGCGGACAGGGCAGGCCACCACTTGAAACTAGAAGCGCTACCCAGCAGAGTATGCGTTCAATTTACGAAGTCAACGCTTCACAGCAAAGCAAAAGAAAAGCATCATTCCGCATAGCCATACAAGAGTTGAAGTCGCTTGCCTGGTACGGAGCACCCTACGGAGCACTCAGCGCAACCGCTGGCTGATGACCTTGGACACGCCGTCGCCCTGCATGGACACGCCGTACAGCGCGTCGGCGACCTCCATGGTGCGCTTCTGGTGCGTGATCACGATGAGCTGCGAACTCTCCTGGAGTTCTTCCATGATCCGGATCAGCCGCTGGAGATTGGTGTCGTCCAGTGCCGCCTCGACCTCGTCCATCACGTAGAACGGGCTCGGTCGGGCCTTGAAGATCGACACGAGCAGGGCGACGGCGGTCAGCGAGCGTTCGCCGCCCGACAGCAGCGACAGCCGCTTGACCTTCTTGCCCGGCGGGCGGGCCTCCACGTCCAGGCCGGTGGTCAGCATGTTCTCGGGGTCGGTGAGGATCAGCCGGCCCTCGCCGCCGGGGAAGAGCCGCGAGAAGACGCCTTCGAACTCGCGCGCCGTGTCCCTGAACGCCTCCGTGAAGACCTGCTCCACCCGCTCGTCCACGTCCTTGATCACTTGGAGCAGATCGGCCCGGGTCTTCTTCAGGTCCTCCAGTTGCTCGGTGAGGAACTTGTGCCGCTCCTCCAGCGCCGCGTACTCCTCAAGGGCGAGCGGATTGACCTTGCCGAGTTGCTGGTACGCGCGTTCGGCGACCTTCAGGCGCTTCTCCTGTTGGCCCCGTACGAACGGCACGGGGCGGTTGCGCGGGTGCTCCGGGTCATCGGGCAGGTGCTCGCCCTCGGCGGGCGGAGACGGCGGCACCAGTTGGTCGGGGCCGTACTCGGCGACGAGCCCCGCCGGCTCCACACCCAGTTCCTCCAGCGCCTTCGCCTCCAACTGCTCGATACGGAGCCGCTTCTCCGCGCCGAGCACCTCGCCCCTGTGCACCGAATCCGTCAACTTGTCGAGCTCGGTGGTCAGGCCCCGGCCGCGGTCCCGCTCGGCGACGAGTTCGGCCTCGCGCTCCGCCTTCGCCCGCTCCGCGGCCCGTCGCTCCTCGTCGGCCCGTTGCAGTGACACCTCGACGTGGGCCAGGAGTTGCCGGGCGCCGGACGCGACTGCGGCTCCCACCGCCGCCTCGTGGCGCAGCCGGGCACGGCGCTGGTCGGCGCGGGCCCGCGCCTCACGCTCGGCCCTGGCGCCCCGATCGAGGGCGTCGGCCCGGCCGACCAGGCCCTTGACGCGCTCCTCGTGCGTACGGACCTGGAGCCGGGCTTCCATCTCCGTCTGCCGGGCGTTGGCCCCGTCGGCGGCCAGCCGGTCACGGGCGGCGGTGTCGGGCTCCTGCGCGCCGTCCTCACCGAACGGTGACGCCTCCTCGGCCACGCTCAGCCGCTCTTCCAGTTCGGCCGCCTGCTCGGTCGCCCGCAGCAGGGCTTCTTCGGCCTTGGCCGCTGCGGCCGTCATCCGGTCGGCCTCGCCCGCGGCGCCCCGTGCCTGGCCGCCGAGTCGCCCGAGCGCCTGGGCCACCTGCGACTTCTCCCGGTCCGCCGCGCTCCGGCGGCTCGCGAGCTCTTCCACGGTCGCCGCCGCCTCGGCGCGCCGCTGCTGCGCCGTCCGCTGCGCCGCTGCGAGCTCTTCGCAGCGCGCGTCCAACTCCGTGAGCTGCGAGGCCGCCTCGTCGACCTGGGCCTGCACCTCAAGCAGGCTGGGCGCACCGGCGGAGCCGCCCTGTGCGAAGTGCCCGCCCAACAGATCGCCTTCGGCGGTCACCGCCGTCAGTTCGGGCCGGCCGGCAACCAGGTCCTCGGCGTCCTCCAACGTCGCGACCACCACCACGTCGCGCAGCAACCTCCGCACCGCGGGAAGCAACTCGGCCGGCCCCTGTACCAGCTCGGCAGCCGGCAACGGGGCCCCGGGCGCACCTGTCACTCCCGCTGCGGCCGGCCCGGCGCCCCGTACGCCCAAGGGGCCGTCTTCAACTGGCGCGCGGCCCGCGCCGGCCCCGGAGCCGACGCCGCCGGGCGGGTTGGCCGCTTCGGGCGCCGGCCAGGCGCCCGGGTGGCCGTTGGCTGCGCCCGCGCTCCCCTCCGTACGCTCCGGGGCGCCCGTGGCACGCTCCGGAGTGCTCGCTACGCGCTCCGAGGCGCTCGGGCCGGCGCCCAACAGCAGGGCCGCCCGCCCGGCGTCCTGCTTGCGGAGCAGCCGTAGGGCGTTGGCGGCCGTCGCCGGGTCCCTGACCGCGATCGCGTCGGCCGCGGCCCCGAGGGCGGCGGCCAGGGGCACCTCGTGGCCCGGTGCGACGGTGAGGAGTTCGGCGACGGGGCCGAGCAGTCCGCCGAGCCGGTCGGCCGCGCCGAGGAGCGCCCCGGTGCCGTCCTTGCGGCGCAGCCCCAGGGCCAGGGCCTCGTGCCGGGCGGTGGTGGCGGCCCGCTGTCGTTCGACCGTCGTCACGGCCTCACGCGCCGCACCGAGCTCGGCTTCCGCCGCGGCCAGGTCGCGCTTGGCCTGCTCGTGCCGGTCGGCCAGTTCGGCGTCGCCCTCGTCGAGCCCGTCGACCTCGGCCTTGAGCGCTTCGTACTCCTCCTGCGCTGAGGTCGCCCGCTCCCGGGCCTCGTCCCTGGCGAGGGCCAGCCGGTCAATCTCGGCCTGCGCCGAGGCCGCCCGGCCGCGGGCCGCGTTCACCTGGCCGTGCAGCCTGGCCAGGCCCTCCCGGTGGTCGGCCAGGGCCCGGGCAGCGTCCCGCAGCCTGCGCTCCTCGTGCGCCAGTTCGCGCTCCAGTTCCGCGCGGTGCGCCACGGTGTCGTCCAGCGCCCGGCTGACGGCCTCAAGCGCGGCCTCCAACTCGGCCTCCTGCTCACGGATGCGCTGCGCCTCACGCTCCATGTCCTCCGGGTCGCGGCCCCGCCGTTCGTCGACGGGGGCTGAGGTCGCGCTCTTGACCCGGGCATCGGCGAGGCCGATGGTGCCACGTACCCGCTCGGCGAGTTGGGACAGCTCGTGCCACGTCTGTTGGGCGCGCGACAGCCGGGGCGACAGGGCGCGGACCTGTTCCTCCAGTGCGGCCTCGCGCCGTTGCGCAGTACGGAGCGCGGATTCGGCCGTCTCCTTGCGCTCCTTGAGCGCGGCCTCGTCGGCGACCTCAGTCCGCAGCGCCTCGCGCAGGGTCACCAGGTCGTCGGCGAGCAGCCGTAGCCGGGCGTCGCGCAGGTCGGCCTGGATGACGGCGGCACGGCGCGCGACGGCTGCCTGGCGCCCCAGTGGCTTGAGCTGCCGGCGGAGTTCGTCCGTCAGGTCCTGGACGCGGGCCAGGTTGGCCTGCATGGCGTCCAGCTTCCTGACCGCTTTCTCCTTGCGCTTGCGGTGCTTGAGTACGCCGGCTGCCTCTTCGATGAAGGCCCTGCGCCCCATCGGGTCGGCGTGCAGCACCGAGTCGAGTTGGCCCTGCCCCACAATGACGTGCATCTCGCGCCCGATGCCGGAGTCGGAGAGCAGTTCCTGAATGTCGAGCAGCCGGCAGGTGTCGCCGTTGATCTGGTACTCGCTGCCGCCGTTGCGGAACATGATCCGCGTGATGGTGACCTCGGCGTAGTCGATGGGCAGCGCGCCGTCGGCGTTGTCGATGGTGAGGGAGACTTCGGCACGCCCCAGGGGCGGGCGCCCCGTGGTGCCGGCGAAGATGACGTCCTCCATCTTGCCGCCGCGCAGCGACTTGGCGCCCTGCTCCCCCATGACCCAGGAGAGGGCGTCGACGACGTTGGACTTGCCGGACCCGTTGGGGCCCACGACGCAGGTGATGCCCGGTTCGAAACGCAGCGTCGTGGCGGAGGCGAAGGACTTGAAGCCTCGTAGGGTCAGGCTCTTGAGGTGCACGCCGTCGGACTTTACCGCTCACCCGACGGGGGGCGGCTGCCCGCAGCGCGTGTGCGGGCGTGCCGCGCCACCCTTTTCGGTTTCACGGGGGAAAGTGAAGGGCACATCAGTCGGTAGGGAAATCTCGAATGACTGGACGAGAAACAACGGAGCGAAAACGACGAAGGGACGCCGAAGCGTCCCTTGAAGATACTCAAGCGGGTGGCAATACAGCCCGACCGGTTCCCTGAGGGACCATTGGTCAGGCCAGCGCAGGCTCCGCCTGGGGTACGTCGATGCTGTCGAGCAGCGAGTCGCTGTGCTGGGCGGCGGCGGACAGTGCGTCATTCTCGGCCTGCATCCGAATGAGCTCGGATTCGAGGTCCTGTACGCGCTGCTGAAGCCGTCGCATCTCGGCGAGGACTCGGGGGTCGGAGCCGCCGACGTAACCGAGAAGCGCCTTTGCCATGATGGATGGTCCTCCACAATGAGTGACCGACCGGAGCGGTGTGGGTCGTGAGGGATTCGCACCCGCGGTGTCTGCCATCACTACTGTCTTCAATGCCAAACAGTTAAGGTGCGCGGGGTTTCCAGCGTCTCACCAAAAAGTTGGACGGTCAACACGATCACGCCCCGTATCACCAGGGCAGCCGAGAGGGCGCGGCAACGGATAGTGCGGCGCTCTTCATCTCGTGACCCATCGGGGCGTGGAGATCATCCTTACTTCCGCAGCCTTCCACGGACGCGCCGTATTGGCAACCACCAGGCCATTTCTGTCCGGCGCACGGCCCGGGGCACGAGGGGCACGGCCCCGCGCTGACACTTCCGTCAGCGAATTTCGAATCCGTCGTAACCCCCGCGCGGGGTGTCCCAGATCTCAGTGACTCCGTCGACCCTCCCGGGCGTGTCGCCGGTACGGAGCCATGTGAGGAGTTCCTCGCAGCCGGCCCGCGGCCCCTCTGCCACCACCTGGACCCGACCGTCATCCAGGTTGGATGCGAAGCCCACCAGGTCGCCGATGCGCAAGGCGTTGGCCCGCGTGAACCAGCGGAACCCCACGCCCTGTACCCGGCCCCGTACCCATGCCGTCACGCGCACGTCATCAGTCATACGGGCACGCTAGCCGGCGCACCGCGCGGAGACCGCCACGGCCTCACCGGTCCCGCGCCGGCCGCATCCCCGTGGCGCCCCGTCGCAGAGCCGGCCGGTGGGAGTGGCCAGTCGGGTGACGCTCCCTCGCGCGCGGGCGCGATGCGGGCTGCCGGGTCCCGCCCCGTCACATGCTCCGGGGGCCCGCCGCTCCGTCGCCCCGTCCCCGCGCACGAGGGCCCGTACGCCGAGGCCCTGCCTCGCCCCGTACAGCGCCACAGGTACGGGGCACGGCTCACCCCTTCCGGGCACCGCCCCGTGGTGCCGCGCAACAGGCGGAACGGGGCGCGGACAGTGGTGCCGGCTGTTGCCCCGTCGTACAGGCTGACCGTCGGGGCGGTGCGGCTGAAGTTGACCACTGCTGTCAGCGCGGGCCCGGGCCGCCGTGGGCGTGGGCGCCGGCTACCGGGCCGTGGTGGGGCGCGGTGGGCGCTGGCAGCGGGGGCAGAAGTAGCTCGACCGGTTCATCCAAGGGCTGCGCCGCATCGACGCTCCACAGCGCCGGCACGGCTCGTCCTCACGGCCGTACGCGTCCAGCGAGCGCTCGAAGTACCCGGATTCGCCGTTGACGTTCACGTACAAGCTGTCGAAGCTCGTGCCGCCCACCGCCAGGGCGGCCTGCATGACGTCCCGGACGTGCCCGAGCAGTTCGGCGGCGCGCGGGCGGGTGAAGGTCGCGGTCGGCCGGTCGAAGTGCAGTCGGGCGCGCCAGAGCGCCTCGTCGGCGTAGATGTTGCCCACACCGCTGATCAGTGACTGGTCGAGCAGGGCGCGCTTGATGGTCGTACGGCGGCGGCGCAGGGCTGCGTAGAAGGCCGCCTCGTCGAAGGCGTCGTCCAGCGGGTCGCGGGCGATGTGGCCGATGACGTCGGGCAGGCCGTCGGGGGCGCCGGGGAGTTGGTCGTGCAGCGAGAGGCCGCCGAAGGTCCGCTGGTCGACGAAGCGCAGTTCGGTTCCGGTCGTGTCGGCGAAGCGGACGCGAATGCGCAGGTGCTTCTCGTCGGGGGCGGACTCGGGCTGCACGAGGAGCTGGCCGCTCATGCCGAGGTGGCCGAGGACGGACTGTCCCACCGGCGGGGCGTCCGCGGGGGTAGCGACCGGCGACAGCGGCTGCTCCTCCGTCGCCCCGTCCCGGGCGCCCGGCGCTCCGTGCCCCGTACGGCGCCCCGTACGCCCCACGACGGCCCCGTCGGCGGCGGCCGGGGCCACCATGGCCGCTGCCCCGTGCTCCGTGCGCTCCATCGTCGTCCCGGCTCGGTGCGCACCGCCGCCCCGTGCTCCATGCCCCGTCGCGCCGACGGGGGACCCGCTCACGGCCACGGCATGGGGCCCCGCACCAGCCCCGTCAGCAGTACCGGCCCCGTCCAACGGGAGCCACAGGTACTTTCCGCGTCGGCAGGCGGCGGCGAAGTGGTGGCCCACGAGTTGGGCGGCGAAGTCGGCCGGGCCTGCGAGATGCCGGCGGATCGCGCGCGGGTGCAGGACCTGGACGTCGGCGATGGTACGGCCGGTTACCCAGCGTTCCAGGCCCCGTCGGACGACCTCGACCTCGGGCAACTCTGGCACGTGCTCCTCCGCGGGCTCGCGACCCGGCGCGCGGGTCGGGATGTGTTCGGGGCGGTACGGCCCGTGCGGTGACGGTGCCGGCCGGTGGGAAAAGAGTACGGGCCCACCGGCAGTGACCGGTGGGCCCGTCGAACTCGGCGGGGCTCGCACGGCACGGCGCGCTGTGGCGCCCCGCCGGCTGCCGTTACGGCGCGGTGGGCTCGGCCTCGCCCGCGCCGCCGGAGGATGCCGGAGCAGCCGTCTTGTCGGACGAGTCCGGTTGCTGCTGCGCCTCACCCGTCGCGGCGTCGGCAGCGGCCTTCTCGGCGGCTGCCGCTGCCTCGTCGGCAGCAGCCCGGATGGCCCGCCAGGCCGCCTCGGCAGCCTGTTGTTCCGCTTCCTTCTTGCTGCGGCCGGTGCCGGTGCCGTACGCGACACCACCGACGCGAGCGGCAGCCGTGAAGACCTTCTCGTGGTCGGGGCCCGTCTCGGAGACGAGGTACTCGGGCACCCCCAGCCCCTCGACGGCCGTCAACTCCTGGAGGCTCGTCTTCCAGTCCAGCCCCGCGCCGAGGTTCGACGAACGCTCGATCAACGGGTCGAAGAGCCGGTGCACCAGTTCGGCGGCGGCTTCCAGACCCTGGTCGAGGTAGACCGCGCCGATCACCGCCTCCAGGGTGTCGGCCAGAATGGATGCCTTGTCCCTGCCGCCCGTGCCCTCTTCGCCGCGCCCGAGCCGGATGAACGCGCCCAGATCCAGGCCACGTCCCACCTCGGCGAGTGCGCGCGAGTTGACCACCGCGGCCCGCAACTTGGCCAGTTGGCCTTCGGGCAGGTCGGGGTGGATGCGGTACAGCGTGTCCGTGACCACGAGGCCGAGCACGGAGTCCCCGAGGAACTCCAGCCGCTCGTTCGTGGGCAGTCCGCCGTTCTCGTACGCGAAGGAACGGTGCGTGAGCGCACGCACTAGAAGGGCGGACTCAAGGTGATACCCGAGCCGCCCTTCCAGAACGGTATGGGACGAGGCGTTGTCCGTCGTCGCCGATGCCTCTTCCCCGCGCTTGCGGAGTGGCGTCTTGGCGTCTGACATGAAGCCTGTCACCCGCCGATCAGACCTCGAGGACCTGGCGGCGGTTGTAGGTGCCGCAGCTCGGGCACGCGATGTGCTGGAGCTTCGGCTCGTGGCAGCGCTCGCACGCCACCAGGGTGGGGACCGCAGCCTTCCACTGCGACCGGCGGTGGCGCGTGTTGCTGCGCGACATCTTCCGCTTCGGAACAGCCACGGCTACTTCTCCTGTGGGTCATCCCCGCTGTCGCGAGGTGTGTTGTCCTTCTCGCCGCCCTGGACGGTCTCAGCGAGTCCCTGCAATGCCGCCCAACGAATGTCGACGGCTTGTTCATGGTGGTGGTCCGGGTCGTCTGCCAGGCGTGCTCCGCAATCGGGGCACAGACCAGGGCAGTCCTCCTGGCACACCGGCTGCAACGGCAGTGCGAGCACTACCGCGTCCCGCAGCACGGGCTCAAGGTCGAACAGGTCGTCCTCAAGGGAGAGGGTGTCCTCCTCCTCGGCGTCGTCGCCGGTATCCGCTGCGCGGCTCCGGTCGTCGGCGTCGGGGTAGGAGTACATCTCCTGGAATTCCGCTTCGAGCTCACGCCCCAGCGGCTCCAGACACCTTACGCACTCCCCCGTGAGCGGTGCACGGGCGGTACCCGTAACGAGTACCCCCTCCATGACCGCCTCCAGGCGGAGGTCGAGCTCCACGGTCGCACCCTTCCGCACCCCGATCATCTCGACACCGAGATCGGACGGGGCCTCGACGGAACGGGAGAGCCGCTTCAGCGCACCAGGACTCCGCCCCAGTTCTCGTGTATCGAACACGAGCGGGGAACGGTGGTCGAGACGGGCGTTCAGGGCTTCCTGCTTTCTCCGCTGCGACATGGATCACCCTTCGCAGCAAAGTGCTTCGTTACGAAGTGGGCAGCCGAAATCGCAGATGTACGTGCGGCCGAAGAGCCAGGATACTGGACGGGCCGCCAGACACCCAATCCGCGCCTGCTCACCGGCCGCATTCCGCCCCGTACGCGCCCACTGCCGCGCCCCGTACTGGCACGGGGCCGACGGACACGGGGCCGGCGCACTCGGCCTGCGTCACCCGCTACGGAGCCGCTGTACGGGGCGGCGAAGTCGATGTCAGGTACGGAGCCGGCGCAGCAGACGCTCGGCGGGACAGGGCAGGCGCCGAGGAACCTGGCGGCTTGAGCCTCGACGCCCGGCTCCACGCGCTCTCCGACTCCACGTGCTGTGCCACGGTATCGCCGGGTGGGGACGCCGCTATGGAGTTGGATGCGGGGCGGGGCCGAGATCGGGGTCGGGGCCGGAATCAGGGCCAGCAGGGGTGCCGGATAGCAGTGCCTTCGTCGTCGCGTTGTATGCGCTTGCCCCGTACCGTCGCTGTGTGGTGCGCCCCGGAGCGCACGGCCGGATGGACGTACGCTCCGGGGGGGTGGGGTTTTCACATCTCCGAGCCCACCAGACGGGCGGCGATCGGGGGATCCGGCGTGGGGGTGTAAAA
>NZ_JBEHZD010000180.1:0-13410 GCF_040240285.1 Streptomyces sp. HSW2009
GCCCGGAGTTGTGAATACGAGACAGGGCCCCCCGGTGCGGCAGCCCGTCCCGCCCGCCCCGCCGCTCACCCGGGGCACCCGCGCCGGCGCAGCCCCGACGCCCGGGGCCGGGCGGGTGCGTGGCCCGCCCGGCCCGTCGTACCCCCGCCCGGTCCCGACCGATCGGACGGCCGGCGGGGAGCCGGCGGCACGGGGCGGGCCGACCCCGGGCGCACCCCGGGGTACACAGGATGGCCAGGGCAAGTCCCGGCCGTTGAACATTGCAGAAGAGCGACATACGCTCGCTCTTCCAACAACCACCTCGAACAGCCACCCGTGGATGGCGCCCGGGCGGCGCACCCGCCGTCTGACCGGCACACTCATAAGCAGCACGGCGGCCGGGGCGCGATGGGAGGCCAGCACGGTGAACGACGGCAGCCGCACTCGGCGCCTGACCAGTCGGCTGGCCACGCAGAGCGCCGCCCGCGGACGGGCCGCGGCACGCCGCCGGCTGCGCGCCAGCCGGGCGACGGGCGGGACCGCGCCCCAGTTCACCGCCCGCTCCAAGCTGGCCTGGCTGGCCACCGCGAGCACCTGCATCGGCACCACGCTCGACCTGGAGCGCACCGCACGGGAACTGGCCGAGTTCGTCGTCCCCCAGTTGGCCGATGCGGTGGCGGTGGATCTGCTGGAGTCCGTGCTGCACGGGGAGGAGGGCGACCGCGGCGCCACCGGCGGCATCCTCGCCGCCCGCAGGGCCATCGCCGTCAAGGCCGTCGACGCGCTGGCCGACCTCGAACCCTCCCCGGTCGGCGAGATCATCGTGCGCGACGAGACGCACCGCGAGACGCTGCTGACCACCGTCTGCCTGGCACAGCGCAAGCCGGTCCTGGTCGCGCGGATGACCGACCGGGACTTCGAACGAGTCGCCTCGACCGACAGCGCCGCCGACAAGATGCGCCGCGGCGGCGTGCACAGCTATCTGGCCGTGCCGCTGATCGCCCGCGGCCTGCTGCTCGGCAGCGCCGACTGCGTACGGGCCGGCGACAGCCCCCCGTTCACCACCACCGATCTCGCGCTGGCCGAACAGTTGGCGTCCACCGCGGCCGTGTTCATCGACAACGCCAGGCTGTACGGGCGCGAGCGCGAACACGTGGTCTCGCTCCAACGCAGCCTGCTGCCGCGCGCCGCACCACACACCCCGGGCCTGGCCGTGCACGCCAGCTACGCACCGGCCGCCGACGCCCGCGGAGTGGGCGGCGACTGGTACGACGTGATGGCGCTGCCCAGTGGGCGGAGCGCGCTGGTGGTCGGCGACGTGATGGGCCACGGCGTCACCGCGGCGGCCACCATGGGCCGGCTGCGCACCGTCGCCCGCACCCTGATGATGCTCGACACCGCGCCCGACCGCGTCCTGGCCCGGCTCGACCTGGCCACCCGCGACCTGGAGGACGACCAGGTCGCCACCTGTCTGTGCGCCGTCTTCGACCCGGCAGACAACACGTACACGCTGGCCAGCGCCGGTCACCCGCCGCCGCTGCTGGTGGCGGCCGACGGCAAGGCCAGCTACCTGGAGGTGCCCACCGGGGCGCCGCTGGGGGCCGGCGTGATCCCGTACGACCCGCTGCGCATCCGCGTCGCGCCGCAGAGCCGGCTGATCTTCTACACTGACGGGCTGATCAAGACCAGGGACGACGACTGCGACACCCAGTTCGGGCGGCTGCTCGGCACGGTGGCGCAGATGCCGTCGGACCGGCTGGACGACGGCAGCCTGCTGGCCGCGCTGCCCGGCAGCGACCAGCGCTTCGACGAGGCGGTGCTGTTGACCGCGGCGACCGCGGCGCAGCCGCCGGAGCGGCTGACCGTATGGGACCTGCCGCCGGACGGGACCGCGGCCTCCATCGCCCGCCGCCACGTCACCCGCGAACTCGACCGGTGGGGCCTGTCGGCCCTCGCCGACGTCAGCGAACTCATCGTCAGCGAACTGGTGGGCAACGCACTGCGGTACGGGCAGGGCCCCGGCCAACTGCGGCTCATCCAGTACGAACGCCTCATGATCGAGGTCTCCGACCGGGGCCCCGACCTGCCGCAGATCCAGCACGCCGACGTCAGTGACGAGGGCGGACGCGGGTTGCAGCTCATCAACATGCTCTGCCGCCAGTGGGGTTCCTGCCGCACCCCCACCGGCAAGATCGTCTGGGCCGAGCAGGACGTACCCCAGTAGCGGACCCGGCGACACGGGGCGCCCCTGGCGGGGCGGGGTGAGCGGGCGAGGCAGCCAGACGGGGGCGGCGCCGCCGGCCCGCGCCGAGACGCCCGTGCTGACTTGACCGCGCCGGGACGACCACGCCGAGGTGACCGCACCGACCCGACCGCGCCGGGACGACTACGCCGAGGTGACCGCGCCGGGCCGCCCGCCGGCATGACCTCGCAGGTAATCGACCAGGCCCCGGGCCGCCCGGCAGAGTGAGGGCAACGGGACCCGGTCCGGCGCACTCCGGATCGGGCCCCGGTCACGACGGCCGCTCTCCAGGAGGAATTGCCATGAGCCAGTCCACCGCCGCCGCGATCGACTACCAGGCAGCCATCGACCGGTACTTCGCCGCGTGGAACGCCACCGACCCGGCCGAGCGCCAGCGGGCCGTGGCCGCCGCCTGGGTCGAGGGCGGCTCGTACACCGACCCGTTCGCCGACGTCAGCGGCCACGACCAGCTCGCGGCCGTGATCGCGGGGGCGCAGGAGCAGTTCCCCACCTTCACCTTCCGGCTGGTGACCGTCGCCGAGGGGCACCACCACACCGCCCGCTTCGGCTGGGAGCTGGTCTCCGAGACCGACGGGTCGGCGCCGGTGGCCGGGTCCGACGTGGCGGTGTTCGCCGAAGACGGCCGCATCCGCGCCGTTTACGGCTTCATCGACCGGGCACCCGGCGCCTGAACCGGGGTGGGGGGGGGGGGGGGGCGGGGGGGCCCCCCCCCCCCCCCACCTCCGTCATTGGCGTTGATCGTCCGGGTGCGGCAGGGGGAAGCCCGCCCCGTACCCAACGCCGGGTTCGGGCGAAACGGGCTCACCGGTGTCGGGGTCGGTGCAGTAGGCGCTGAACACCTGGGCCTCGGTCAACGGAGCCAGCCAGCCGTCACGGAGGGCCCAGCCGTGGACCGTGTCGCGTTCGTCCGGGCCCGTGGTGCGCAGGACGACGCCGCCCGAATGGGCGCCGGCCAATCCGACGGCCAGCACCATGCGGAAGGCATGTCGGTCGTCGTCCTCGGCCGATGGGCTGGCAGGGGCACCGGGCGCGGTCCGCATGTGGAGTGCCGCGATCAGCGAGCCGGATTCCAGGGGGACGCTGCACACCAGGTGGTGGCGGCCCGGGCGTGCTCCGCGTAACAGCGCCTCGATTGCTTGGCCGGCGTGGCCGAACGCGGTGGATGTCGCGCCTTCGCCGCAGGCGGTGCAGGTGTCCAGCGTGGTGAGGGCCGTCATCGCGCGGTCCAGGGTGACGTGTCGCTCGCCGCTTGAGCGTAGGAGCGTCACCAGGTCGGTCAGTGGGACCGGCCTGTGCCGCAGGGTCGGGCCTGTGGTGGCGGCCTCGGCCGCATACCTGGCGCGGCTGGTGGGGCGGTCCGGGTCGAGCCTGGTCTCGGAGCAGAAGGCGCGGAAGAGATCGGGGTCGAAGAGGGCGATGGTCGTGTGCTCACCGCGCAGCGTGCGGGCCCTGAGCCAGCCGTCCACTTGGCGTAGGTAGCGCGCGTGGTCGGTGAAGGGGAAGGACGCATACCCCCGCATGGCGGTGAAGTCCGCTTCGGTGGCGAGCACGGCGATCACGCTAGGTGACTCGTGGCGCAGGGCGCGGCGGGTGGCGCGGCGGCTGCCGCGGGTGCTCGTCCGGCGGCTGCCGGAGCCGGGGCCGGACTCCGCGCCTGCTCGGTCGCCCGGGACGCCGCCGGCCCCCGGGGCGGGGGGGGGGGCGGGCGCCCCCCCGCGCCGGGGGGGCGTGGGGGGGGGGGGGGGGGGGGGGGGGGGGGGGGGGGGGGGGGCCGGCCCCCCCCCCCCCCCGGGCCGGTCTTCATGGGTGGGTCGACGGTCGTGCGGTGTGGATGACATGTGAGGCTCCCCGTGGTTACGGTGATCAATGCTCACTCACCGTAACCGCAGGGTCTGACAATGCCGCGGGAGTGCAGGTCAGGCGGTGGTCGTGGCGCGTTCGCGGGCCAGACGTTCGTAGAAGTGGAGCAGTTCGACGTCGTCCACGGAGCCGGCGTTGACTGCCTTGTCCAGGGCGACGCCCTGGAGGAGGCGCTTGACCGGGACCTCGATGCGCTTGCCGGTGAGGGTGTGCGGGATCGCGGGGACCTCGATGACCTCGTCGGGGACGTGGCGGGGCGAGAGCTGGGCGCGGATGATGGTCTTGATCTTGTCGCGGAGCGCGTCGTCGAGCGTGGCGCCGGGTGCGAGGTGGACGAAGAGCGGCATCCAGTAGCCGCCGTCGGCCTGTTCGACGCCGATGACCAGGGATTCCTTGATCTCGGGGAGCCGCTCGACGGCTTCGTAGATGTCGGCCGAGCCCATCCGGACCCCCTGCCGGTTCAGGGTGGAGTCGGAGCGGCCGTGGATGATGACGCTGCCGCGGGAGGTGCGGGTGATCCAGTCGCCGTGGCGCCAGACGCCGGGGAACATCTCGAAGTAGCTGTCGCGGTAGCGGCTGCCGTCGGGGTCGTTCCAGAAGCGGACCGGCATGGACGGCATCGGGTTGGTGACGATCAGCTCGCCGACCTCGTCGATCAGCGGGGTGCCGTGCGGGTCCCAGGACTGGAGGTCGGTGCCGAGTCCGGGGGCCTGGAGTTCGCCGATGTAGACGGGGAGCGTGGCGACGGCGCCGGCGAAGCAGCTACACACGTCGGTGCCGCCGCTGACCGAGGCGATCCACAGGTCTTCCGCCACTTCCTCGTGCAGCCAGCGGAAGCCGTCGGGGGGCAGCGGGGAGCCGGTGGTGGCGACGCACTTGATGCGGGAGAGGTCGAAATCGCGGCCGGGGTGCACCTCCGCCTTGCGGCAGGCCATCACGTACGCGGCGGACGTGCCGTAGACGGTCGCCCCGGTGCGTTCGGCGATGCGCCACTGGGCGCCGGTGTCCGGGTAGCCGGGGCTGCCGTCGTACAGCACCACGGTCGCGCCGACGAGGAGGCCGGAGACGAGGAAGTTCCACATCATCCAGCCGGTGGAGGTGAACCAGAAGAAGCGGTCGCCCGGGCCCATGTCGTTGTGCAGGCCGAGTTGCTTGAGGTGCTCGACGAGGATGCCGCCCTGGGACTGGACGATGGCCTTCGGCAGCCCGGTCGTGCCCGAGGAGTAGAGGACCCACAGCGGGTGGTCGAAGGGGACGGTCTCGTAGACCGGTTCGGTGTCGGCGGCGGTGAGGTCGTCCCAGAGCAGGGCGCCGTCGGGGGTCGGGGTGCCGAGCAGCGGGATGTGGACGACGGCGCGCAGGGAGGGCAGTTCCCCGCGGAGTTCCGCGACGGTCTGCGTGCGGTCGTGCTCCTTGCCGCCGTAACGGTAGCCGTCGACGGTGAACAGGACGACCGGTTCGACCTGCTGGAAGCGGTCGAGGACGCTGCGGGCGCCGAAGTCGGGGGCGCAGGACGTCCAGACCGCGCCCACCGCGGCGGTGGCCAGCAGGGCGACCGTGGCCTGCGGAACGTTGGGTACGTAGCCGCTGACCCGGTCGCCGGGGCGTACGCCGAGACGGCGGAGTTCGGCGGCGAGCGAGCCCACTTCGCGGCGTAGCGTGGCCCAGCTCACGGGGCGCGGTTCCTGCGTCTCGTCGACGTAGAGCAGGGCGGGCTCATCGGCCCGGGCCGGGTCGTCGGCGGTGCGTAGTGCGTGCTCCGCATAGTTGAGGGTGGCGCCGGGGAACCAGCGGGCGCCGGGCATCGTGGCGTCGGCCAGCACGCTCTCGTACGGAGTGGTGAAGCGGACGTCGAACCATCGGGTGACCGCCTCCCAGAATTCCGGCAGTCGCTCCACGGACCAGCGGTGCAGGTCGGCGTAGCTGGTGGCGGGGTCGTCCGGAGTGACTGCCGGGGCGCCGTACCGCTCGGCCGCCCAGCTCTGGAAGCGGGTGACCTGGGCCTGCGCGATGCGGTCCGGGCCGGGGCTCCACAGGGGTTCCGGCTGGGCTGCTGGCTGCGGTGCGGTGGTCATCTCGGCTCCCGGACTCGGCACGTGGTTGCGTCCGCTCGCGTTCGGGCACGGGCCCCGGTGGTGGTGGGGCGTGGGTGCGACGCGGCTCAGCAGGACGATGCCATGTGATCGACATCCGCACCAGAGCGGGCCTGCTCCGTGGTGGGGCCGTGCCGGGTCCGTTCCGCGGGTGGTCGGTGGCCCGTACCAGGTGTCGGTGGGGAGCGTGGGTCCGTCCCGGGTGGGCGATCGGTCGGGCCGCGGTGGGGGTGGGTGACGGTGGCGCGTACCCGAGCTGGTGTGGGTGGGAGTGGGCGGGCTGAGGGGTGGGTGGGGCGTGGGTGTGCCGTGGCGGTGCGGTGGGGGTGTGCGGTGCACGTGCAGTGGGTGTGAATGGCGGATTTCGCACGGCGGAGAGGGTTGAAGATCACGGGTGGCGGTGGACTCGGGTGACAGCGGGTGAACGACAGTTGAACGAAGCTTCTGGCTGGTCCCGGCGATGGCAGGGTGATCAGCATGGATGCGCGTGACCTGGTGCGGTCGGTGAAAGTGGTCGGTTCGGCCGGGGGGCTGCGGACCGTGCGGGCCGCGTGGCGCAGACGCCGTCTGGACGCGGACGCGCTTCCCGCGACGGGCGCCGAGCGGGCCCGGATGCCCGGGGTCGCCGAGGGCGCTGAGCCGTTGCCCGGCGGGGGCGTGGTGCGGTTCGCGCGCTCGTCACTGCGCGTGCAGGTGGCCGCCGGCGGTGCGGTGTTCTGCGGCTGGGACGGTGCGGCGCCCGAGCCGTCGTACGCGCTGGCCGGCCCGTGCCCCGAGGTCGACCAGCGGGCCGTGCTCGAACCCGACAAGGACGACGGCTGGCGGGTGGTGTCGGAGCGGGTCACGGTGGCCATCGCGCGGGACGGGGCGGTGGAGATCCGTACGCCCGGTGGTGTGCGGCTGCGGCGTGAGCTGCCGCCGCGCTGGTGGGAGCCGGTCACGGCCAAGGAGGGCGATCCGGAGCCGCCGCGCTGGACGCAGCGCTCCGAGGTGGCCGCCGACGCCCGCTGCTTCGGTCTTGGCGGGCGGGCCGTGGGGCCGCGGCTGCGCACCGGTACGTACCGGCTGTGGAACACCGACCCCGGGGGTTCCTTCGGGCCCGAGGACGACCCGCTGTACCTGACCATGCCGGTGCAGTTCGTGGTGGCCGACGCGGGCTGTCACCTGTTGTTCCACGACAACACGTGGGACGGCGAGGTGAAGCTGCGCGAGGGTGTGGAGGGTGAGGGGTCGGGGCACGACCGGCCCGGCCGCTGCGAGGTGCGGATGCAGGGCGGGCCGCTGCGCTACTGGGTGTTCGTGGGGACGCCGGCGCGGGTGCTGCACGGCTGGGCGCAGTTGACCGGCTCCCCCGCGCTGCCGCCGCGCTGGGCGCTGGGCTACCACCACGCGCGGTGGGGGTTCGGCAGCGACGACGAGGTGCGCCGGGTGGTCAACGGCTATCTGGAGCGCGGTCTTCCGCTGTCGGCGCTGCATCTGGACATCGACCACCTCGACGGCAACCGGGTGTTCACGGTGGACCGCGAGCGCTTCCCCGACCTGCCGAAGCTGGCGGCCGACCTGGCCGACGACGGGGTGCGGCTGGTGTCGATCGTCGACCCCGGGGTGAAGGCGGAGCCGGGCAATCCGGTCTACGAGTCCGGGGTCAGGTCGGACGTCTTCGTGCGCGATGCGCGCGGGGAGGCGGTGCGCGGCGAGGTGTGGCCGGGCGCAAGCGTCTTCCCCGACTTCACCTCGCCGCAGGTGCGGGAGTGGTGGGGCCAGTGGTACGAGGAGCGGCTCGCGCAGGGCTTCGCCGGTGTGTGGCACGACATGAACGAGCCGGTGTCCTTCGCCGCCTTCGGCGATCCCACGCTCCCGCTGTCGGCGCGGCACGCGCTGGAGGGGCACGGCGGTGATCACCGGCAGGCGCACAACGTCTACGGTCTGACGATGGCCAGGGCCGGGCACGAGGCGCTGTGCCGGCTACGGCCCGAGCAGCGTCCGTTCCTATTCTCGCGCTCGGGTTGGGTGGGGCTCCAGCGGTACGGCGGCACCTGGTCGGGCGACGTGGCCACCGGTTGGCCCGGGTTGCGGGCCTCGCTGTCGCTCGTGCTCGGGCTCGGGCTGTGCGGGGTGCCGTACTCGGGTCCCGACGTCGGGGGCTTCACCGGGTCGCCGGAGCCCGAGCTGTACCTGCGCTGGCTGCAACTCGGCGCCTACCTGCCGCTGTTCCGTACCCATGCGGCGCTGACCGCGGGGCGGCGCGAGCCGTGGGAGTTCGGTCCCGAGGTGTTGGAGCACGCACGGGCGGCGCTGTGCGAGCGGCAGCGGCTGGTGCCGTACTTCCTCACCCTGGCGCACCTGGCGCAGCGCACCGGTGCGCCCTACGTCCGCCCGCTGTGGTGGCGCTGGCCGCAGGACCGTGCCCTGCGCGACTGTGAGGACGCCTTCTTGCTGGGTGACTCGCTGCTGGTGGCGCCGGTCCTGGAGGAGGGCGCCAGGCGGCGTACGGTGCGGCTGCCGCGCGGCCGTTGGTACGACGCGGCGACCGGGCGGGCCCATGACGGTCCGGGGCGGGCCGTGGTGGAGGCGCCGCTGTCGCGGGTGCCGGTGTTGGTACGGGCGGGTTCGGTGTTGCCGGTGGCGAGCGAGCGGGGTGAGACCGAGTTGGAGGTGTGGGCACCGGTGGCGGGGCGTACCGGTGGCGGGGTGTTGGTCACCGAGACGGGCGAGGGTTGGGCCGAGCCCGCGACGGTGCGGTTCACGACGCGGCTGCGCGGGGACCGGGTGGTCGTGGAACAGGAGGGCACGGAGGACGTGAAGTACGCGATGCGGGTGCGTGGGGACGCGGTGGGGTTGGAGCATGCTGAGGCGGGTGCGGCGAACTGACCGTACGGGGCACGGTCGGGTGTCGCGGCCGGGTGTCATCGGCTGCCCGTCGTTGCGGGGCGCTGGGGTGGGGGCCGCGGCTGGGTGCCGTGGTCGAGGTGCGGTGATCCGGTCGTGCGGTGGTGTTCGGCGGGGCGCCGAGCGCGAGCGTTCAGTGGTGGTGGGGCAGTGCCGCGCGGGTGACGGGGAAGTCGAAGTAGGTGTCGGGGAAGGGCTCGGGCCGGTAGGTGTAGTGCCACCACTCCTCCGGCAGGTTGTGGAAGCCCGCTCGCTCCAGGGTGTCCTTGAGCAGCAGTCGGTGGGCGCGCTGCCGGCCCACCACGCGGGGGTCGAGCGTGTGCGACACGGTGTCGAAGCAGTCGAAGCCGGTACCGGTGTCGACCGCGTTGTCGGGGAAGCGTTCGCCCTGTGGCGCGTAACAGGGGACGAGTGGCTGGCCCGGCCGGTAGGGACGGGTGGGCTTCGCCGGGAGCTGCACGAGGGTCAGATCGAGCGTGGAGCCGCGGCTGTGGCCTGACTTCTCGGCGATGTAGCCGTCATCGAACAGTCTCGACTTGTCGACCCGCGGGTAGAACTCGGCCTTCATCCGCTGGTCGGTCAGGTCCTTGGCCCAGCGTACGAAGTGGTCGACGGCGCGCTGCGGCCGGTAGCAGTCGTAGACCTTGAGGGAGTAGCCGCGACGGAGCAGGGTGCGTTGGGCGCGGTGCAGGGCCTTCGCCGCGGGTGCGGTGAGGATGCACAGCGGCTGCCGGTAGCCGTCGACGGGCCGGCCCACGAAGTTGTGCCGGGTGACGTAGCGCATCTCCTGGAGGATCGTCGGATCGACGTCGCGGAGCGCCACGAACTCCTCGGGCGCGGTCGGTTCGGGCGTGGCCCGGGCCCGTTCCGGCGTGCCGGTCACGAGCGACAGGGCGGCCACGGCTGCGGCGAGCGTGCGGAGGGCGGCACTCCATCGGGTCATGCCCCGGGTCTACCAGCCGTACGGCCGTGGCCGGAAGGGGGTGACACGCTCCGGGTTCCGTCCGCGCCGTCCGTGTCACCCGCAGCCCCGTCACCCGTGACACCTGCCTGACACCCGGTGGCACCTGTGCCGCCCTGGTGGCCGTGTTGTCAGGTGGTCGACGGCCAGTGGGTTTGGGGTGGGTGTGCGAGACGTGGGTGGGTGTGCGTGTGGCGCTCGCCGCGTGGCCGGTCTCGCCGTGTGCCAGGCGCCGCGTGACCGGCCGGGCAGAGCCACCCCCGTGGACCCCACCCGACCGGTCATGCTGAAGTGGACGCTCCGGCCCGCGCCCTGGTTGCGTCCCCTACGGTGTGCGGATGGACGAGCAGAAGTTTGCTTCGTACGACACCTTCTGGCCCTACTACGTGGCCATGCACGCACGCCCCGCGACGCGGTGGGTCCACCTGGCGGGCACCCTCACCGGGCTCGCCCTCGCCGCCCGCGCCCTGGCCGGGCGGCGGCCGGTCGGGGTGCTCGCACTGCCCCTGGTGGGGTACGGCACGGCGTGGCCTGCGCACTTCCTGATCGAGGGCAACAATCCGGCGACCTTCGGCCATCCGCTCTGGTCGCTGCGCGGGGACCGGCAGATGATCGCGATGATGCTGGCCGGCCGGGACGCGGAGTTGTCGGCGATCGCCCGGGACTGGCTGGCCGCGCACCCCGAGTACGACCACCGGCGGCGCGACCACCGGCAGCGCGGGCGGGGCACACCGGGAGCGGCCGGCTGAGGCGCGCGTACCGGAGCGGGGCTCGTACGCGCTGCGGCCCGTACCCCGGGCATGGGGTACGGGCCGCAGTGGTGCATCTGGCGCGGTCAGCCGCCGGCGGCCAACCGCTGCTCAGCGGCGATCTTCATGGCGTGCTCGACCACGGAGATCAGCACGCTCTTGGTCGACTCGCGCTGCCGTGCGTCGCACAGCATCACGGGCACGTCCGGGTCGAGGTCGAGCGCGTCGCGCACGCTCTCCTCGGGGAACCTCAGGGCCCCGTCGAAGCAGTTCACCGCGACGGTGAAGGCGATGCCGCGCCGCTCGAAGTAGTCGACGGCCGCGAAGCAGTCCTCCAGGCGCCGGGTGTCGGCCAGCACCACCGCACCGAGCGCGCCGGTCGCCAACTCGTCCCACAGGAACCAGAAGCGGTCCTGTCCGGGCGTGCCGAACAGGTAAAGCACCAGGTCCTCGCGGAGCGTGATGCGCCCGAAGTCCATGGCCACGGTGGTGGTCGTCTTGCCTTCGACCCCACCGATGTCGTCCACCGGCCGGCCGGCTTCGCTGAGCAGTTCCTCGGTACGCAGCGGCTTGATCTCGCTGACCGCGCCCACCAGGGTCGTCTTGCCCGCGCCGAAACCACCTGCCACCAGGATTTTCAGCGTCACCGGGTCGACAACACCGGAACGCCCGCGGTCAGAGTGCCCGAAGACCATTGATCACCTCGCGCAGAATCCACTCATCCGGCAGTTCCGCCGGAGGTACGGGCCGAGACACGCGGACGAGCGCCGCGTGCAGCAGGTCGCCGATGAGCACCCGGACCACACCGACCGGAAGGTCGAGTTCGGCCGCGAGCTCAGCGACGGACTGCGGGGCTTCCCGGCTCAACTCGACGATGTCGAGGTGTTCCGGGGACAGCGTTTGATCAGATACCGACCGGCTCTTGAGCGTGTCGGCGATGACCACCGCTATCAGGTCGAGCTTTTCTTCGGTCAGGCTGCGGGTCCGGCCACGCGTCATGGCGTACGGCCGAACCACCGGCCCCGCCGCGTCGTCGAACCAACGCGCTGTGTCTTCCCCGTCTGTGTTCATGTCACCCCATCACCCACTGGACCGCGGAGCGGTACCCAGGTGAGTGCCGACGCGCTTGACCAGGAGCGTCATCTCGTACGCCACCTGCCCGACGTCGGAGTCGGCGTCGGCGAGCACGGCCAGACAGCTACCGTCGCCGGCTGCGGTCACGAAGAGGAACGCGTCATCAAGTTCCACGATGGTCTGCCGGACCCGGCCGACCTCGAAGTGCCGGCCGACGCCCTTGGCGAGGCTGTGGAATCCAGAGGCGACGGCGGCCAGGTGCTCGCCGTCCTCCCCGGTCAGGTCCCGTGATGCGCCGGTCGGCAGTCCGTCTCCGGAGAGCACGAGCGCCTTGCTGATGCTTCCGACCCGCGCGACGCGCTCGTCGAGCAGCCAGCTCAGCTCGCGCGATGGCCTAGGCGCGGCGTTGAATGGTGCGGTCATCGACCGTCCCCCTCCCATGTCGTTCCTGGTGCTGTGCCCGCCGGGCCATTGGAGTCGGCGGAGGTGGTGTGCTGCTGCCGGCCACGCTGCCAACCGCGCTGGAGCGAGGCCATCTTGGCCCGCGCCATCTCGGCATCACGCTGGGGGTCCGAATCGTCCGGCTGCGGTTCCGGCTCCGCCTGCGGGGCGGGTTCCTTCTTGAGCTGCGGGGCGAGGCTGGCCTGCCGGACCCGGCGCGGCAGACCCGTGGCCGAGGTGGGCGCTGCGGGCCGGGCCGCCGGCGGCGCGGGGCGCTGCACGGTGAGCGTGGGCTCGGGGTCGGGCACCGGCTCCATGGGGCGGGCCGCCTGGCCGCCACCGGGGCGCTGGTCGCGGCCGGCACGGGGGCCGTCCACCGGGCGTCCGTGGTCGGAGACCAGCACGGGGTGCCGCCGCCGGGGCAGCGGGACGGGCTCACCGGAGGGAGGCGTCTGGTCGTCGATCGCCTGCTGGTGCTCGGTGGTGGGACCGCCTTCCGGTACGGGCTGCGGCGCGCCGCGGCCACGGAACCAGCCGCCCTCCACATCGTCCGGCTCGTCGTCGTCGAACGGCGTGATCGGTGCCTCCAGTTCAACCGGTCCGTCCAGCGGGTCGTTCTCCAGCGCACGGGCGTGCTTGCCCTTGCGAGGTCCGGAGCCCTGGCCGATCGCGGCGATGCCGGTCTCGGAGGGGCGCAGCCTGCGCGTGTCCTCGTTGGGCCGCTCACCGCCGCCGAGCTCGATCTCGCCCTCGGAGAGCAGGTTGGCCGGGATGAGCACGACCGCGGTGGTGCCGCCGTACGGGGAGGGCTGGAGCGAGACGCGTACGCCCTGGCGCTGGGCGAGCCGGCTGACCACGAAGAGGCCGAGTCGGTCGGTGTCGGAGAGTTCGAAGTCGCGGGTCTCGGCCAGCCGCAGGTTGGCTTCGAGCAGCGCATCGGGGGTCATGCCGAGACCGCGGTCGTGGATCTCCAGGGTGAAGCCGTTGGAGACCCGCTCGCCGTGCACCTGTACCGCGGTGTGCGGGGGTGAGAAGACGGCGGCGTTCTCCAGCAGTTCGGCGATGAGGTGGGTGAGGTCGGCGACCGCGGGGCCGTTGACG
>NZ_JBEHZD010000181.1:0-13359 GCF_040240285.1 Streptomyces sp. HSW2009
GGTCTATCAGCGACACAGCGCCGTACGGGCCCGCGAAGCCGCGCTCTCCCGACAACTGGCCGCCCAGTCGTTGAGCCTGGCCGCCTCCCGGCCAGGCACCGCGATGCTGCTGAGCGTGGAGGCGTACCGCACCGCACGCACCCAGGAGGCCCGCGGCGCCCTGCTGAGCATGTCTGCGCGCGGGCACTATCAGGCCGAGCTCAGCGGGCACACGGACGCCGTGTCGGAGCTGACGTACGGGCCCGACGGGACGCTGTTCAGCGTCGGTCGGGACGGGAAGGTCATCGTGTGGGACGCCCTGCGCCGGGCCCGGCTGGCGACGCTGGGCGCGCACGCCACCTGGCTGCGGGCGGTGGCCGTGAGCCCGGACGGGCATCGACTGGCCACCGGCGGAGACGACGGGAACGTCCTGCTGTGGGACGCGGCGCGACGCTCCCCCGCGGTCACCCTGGCCGGCCCCCGCGCCCCGGTCAACGGCGCGACCGGCGAGCCGGCCAAGGGCGCGGCGAAGAGTTCGATCAAGAGCGTCGCGTTCAGTCCCGACGGCCGCCCCCTGGCAGCCGCCGGCGACAGCGGTACCACCGTGCTGTGGGACGTCGGCAGCGGGCGCCGCCGGCTGACGCTGACCGGGCACGGGGCCCGGGTGTGGTCGGTCGCGTTCAGTCCGGACGGCCGCACCCTCGCCACGGCCGGCGCGGACGGCACGGCACGGCTGTGGCGTGCGACGGACGGCCGACCACTCGCCCGTTTGACCGGCCACACCGGCTCCGTCGACTCGCTCGCCTTCAGCCCCGACGGGAAGCTACTGGCCACCGCAAGCCAGGACCATTCGGTCCGACTGTGGGACACGGTGCACGGCACACGGGTGGCCGTGCTGCCCGGCCACAGCGCGGAGGTCAAGGCCGTGGCGTTCAGTCCCGACGGCCGCACCCTGGCCAGCAGCGGTCAGGACCGTACGATCCGGCTGTGGGACACCGCGCGGCACACCCTGCGGGCCACGTTCACCGGCCACGGCACCAACGTCTACAGCATCGCCTTTCATCCACGGGGCCATCAGTTGGCGGCAGCGGGAGAGAGCGGCACGATCTCGTTGTGGGACCCCACCCGGGGACCGCTCACCGAGCACACGGACCGGGTGAACAAGGTCGCTTTCAGTCCCGACGGACGCACCCTCGCCACGGCCAGCCACGACCGCACCACCCTGCTGTGGAACCTGACCCACCGTTCGCCCTACCGGCAGTTCGCCGCGGACGTGGGTCCGGTACGGCCGTGGCCTACCGTCCCGACGGTAGGGTGCTGGCCATGGTCACGGGCGTCGCCGCGGACAACGCCGGCGGCCTCACCCGGCCGCCCCGGCCGCGGGACCAGGTGCTCCTTCTGGTCGACCCCACCCGTGGCGGCCGGCCCCTCCGACTCACCGGCCACGCCGCGTACCTGACCGACGTGGCCTTCAGCCCGGACGGGCGCACCCTGGCCACCGCTAGCGCCGACAAGACGGTCATCGTCTGGGACGCCGTCCGACACACCCGCCTGACGCGGCTGACCGCCGACACCGGCGCGGCCGGAACCGGCGTCAACGCCGTCGCTTTCAGCCCGGACGGCCGCACCCTGGCCACGGCCAACTACGACGGCCGAGTCACCCTGTGGGACACAAACCGCTGGGTGCGCACGGCCACCCTCAGCGGGCACACCGGGCAGGTCCGCGCGGTGGCCTTCAGCCCCGACGGGCACACCCTGGCCACCGCTGGCATCGACCAGACCGTGGTGCTCTGGGACCCCGCCCGACACACTCGCCGCGCCACCCTCGCCAGCAGCGCGGGCGCCGCCTACTCCGTCGCCTTCAGCCCCGACGGCCGCACCCTGGCCACGGTGAACGCGGATACCTCGGTCATCCTGTGGGACCTCGCCAGCCACACCCGACGCGCCACCCTCACCGGCCATACGGGGCAGGTCCGCGCCGTGGCCTTCAGCCCCGACGGGCACACCCTGGCCACCGCGGGTGAGGACCGGACCGCCCGGCTGTGGGACACCGATCCAGCCCGTACGGTGGCCCGACTCTGCCGGACGCTGGACCGGGATCTGACACGGGAGGAGTGGCGCCAGTTCATCCCGGGACGGCCGTACGCCAGGACATGTACGGGGTGACTCCTCGCCTGGGCGCCTTGACCGGCTGCGACGGCTGAGGTGCGGGTGATCGGTCTGCGCGGTGTCAGAAGAAGCGGCGGACGAAGACGTCCGACGCGCCGTTGGAGTCTTCGGGGACGATTCCGTCGGCCGTCGACTGGAAGACCACGTCGCGCCCACCGGCGCTGACTGAGTCGACCTCGGCCGTGGCGGGCTGGTCGGAGACAGTTTCGTCGGTGCCTGTCTGGAGGTCGCGCAGGGCCAGCGACGGGCCGCCGGGGGTGTTCGGGGTGTGCAGCAGGTAGCGGCCGGTGGGGTCGAGGGCCACGGCCTTGACGTTCGGCACCTGTTGGGCGTTGCCCGAGCTGACGTCATGGACGTACGTGTCGGAACCCGCCTGGTAGACGACCTTGCTGCCGTCGTCACTGAGCTGGACGAGGAGCGCGCTCGTGGACGGGCTCTGGAGCGGACCCGACGTGGCGCCGGTCGTCCGGTCCCACAGGTAGACGCCCTGCTTCTGATACGTGAGGTCCTGGTAGGCGACGTAGCGGCCATCGTCGCTGATGGAGGGGCGGGCCGGGGCCCCACTGCCGAGTTCGGCGATGGTTTCGTAGCCGCCGTTGCGGTCCGCGACCAGGACGCTTCGGTAGAGCTGAGGGTAGCGCAGGAGTCCGAAGGCGAGGTAGTGGCCGTCCGCACTGAGAGAGGGCTGGTTGCAGCGGGAGCAGGCAACCGGCAGCAGGCCCAGGTCGATGGAGTGCTGTCGGATCTGCGGGGCGGTCATGCCCTGCGCCGGGACGTTGACGGCAACCTGCCTGCCGTCACCACTGATCGCCGGAGTCCAACCCTCGACCAGGGGCTCCGTCCTGGTCCGCGCTGTCCGCCGGTCGTGGACGTACACCTCGTTGCCGCCCTGCGACGGGCCGTTCTTCAACGAGGTGAAGACGATGTTGCGGCCGTCGGGTGTGATCGAAGCGGCGCCGTAACCCTCGTCGGTCGCGATGCTGATCCTCTCGACACCGACGCCGAGACCGCCGATCGCGACGATCGGTCCCGGTGGGGCAGCCGTGGCGACCGAGGGCCCGGTGACCGTGACCGCACCGAGCACGACCGCCACGCCGAGGGCCGCCCACAGGCGTCTGGTGGTGCTCCGATTCGTGATTCCCCTCATGATTCCCCCAAGTAAGACACGACACCTCCGCCAGATCTCCACTGGAGGACCATCCAGCATGGAACCGTGGCAGCCCCAGGGGAAGCAATACCTCACCTGACGTAGAGTTGATGCACCGTCAGTACCGTTACGCCGCTTGACTGTTGACTCGCCTGAGCGGGTACGGCTGCTGCTTCGGTCGGGCGGTGGGTCCTACGGCGACGGGCTGTACGGCGAGGGGCCCCCGTACGGCCGCGGCGTGCCCCAAGACGAGTGCGGCGCGCGCTCGCTGCGACGATCCACGATGGTCAGGGGCGCTTGCGAGCCATGATCGCGCCACAGACGCCCGGGGCGGGGACCGCCTCGCGGGGTGCCCACCTGGCCGTGCCCGGCCCCCCTGCCTCCCACCGCCCCCTCCGCCCGCGTTCGGGCCCGCGCCCGCCCCCACACCCCACCCGCATCCGTGCCCGTATCTGCGACCGCGCCCCGGCCCCTCCCCCGCTGCGGCCGACCGGGCCCCGGCGCGTCTTGCGCTGCTGGCCTGTTTCCGCCCGGTTCTGCCCAGGGTGAAGACCGGTCCGCAGCGGCCCAGTCGTGATTACAGTCCCCTGCATGACGACGATCACCACGCGTACGGTCACCTATCCGGCCGACGGACTGACGATGGTCAGTCACCTCGCGCTGCCCGCCGGCGTCGGGCGCCGGCCCGCGGTGCTGGTCGGCCCCGAGGGGCCGGGCTTGAACGACTTCCAGCGGCAACGGGCCGACGCGCTCGCGGAGTTGGGTTACGTGGCGCTGGCCTTCGACATCAACGGCGGGCGCTGGTTCAGCGACCCGCAGGAGATGCTGGCGTACATCAACCCGCTGCTCGCCAACATCGACCGGATGCGGGACATCGGCCACGCGGCGTTGGATGTGCTGCGCGCCGAACCGCGTACCGATCCCGAGCAGATCGCCGCCATCGGGTACGGCACGGGTGGCGCCATCGCGCTGGAGCTCGGGCGCGCCGGCGTCGACCTGCGGGTGATCGGCACCATCAATGCGCTGACCACCGGCCGGCCGGGAGAGGCGAGCCGGATCGCCTGCCCAGTGTGGGCCGGCGTCGGCTCGGAGGACCCGATCATGCCGGCCGCGCAGCGGGACGCCTTCGCCGCGGAGATGCAGGCCGCGGGGGTCGACTGGCGGCTGATGGTCTACGGCGGGGCGCTGCACGCCTTCCACCACCCGTCGGTGGAGCACGAGGTGCTTCCCGGCGTGGGCCACCACCCGCAACACGCGGCGCGGGCCTGGCGCGACGTCGTCGACCTGCTCGCCGAGTGCCTGCCGGTGGGCGAGGCCGTGGACTGACCTCACACCCCGCCCACCACCACGTTCACGGTGAGGACCGGCCCTACCCGTGCAGGGGGGCGGGTCCTCCCGCGGGTGGGGCCGTGGGCCCGTCGCATGTGAGGGGGCCGGTCCTCCGGCGGATGGGCCGCGGGCCTGTCAGGTGTAGGGGTGGGTCTTGTGCGCGAACACCCAGCGGTTGCCTTCCAATGCGTCGTTCGGCACCGGGAGTGGGCCGCGGCCGAGTCTTCGGCTGTGGTCGAAGGGCGTCTGGACCAGGGTTGACCATCCCCGGTCCGCCAGGTCGCCGGCGGAGTCGGGGCGTGGCGAACCGTCGAAGAGGGTGAGGAGGTCGATGCCGATCTGTTCTCGCGTGGCGGTGTAGATCGAGCTGTCCCGGTACACCCACAGGTCCTTGTCCACCTTGACCTCGAAGGCCAGCGCACTCCCCCGAACACTCAACTTGTCTGCTACGCGCATGAGCTGGGATTCGGCCGGGGCCGGGAGGTAGAACAGGAGTCCTTCGGCGAGCCAGGCGGTGGGCAGGGCCGGGTCGAAGCCGGCGTCGGTCAGGGCACCGACCCAGTCATCCCGCAGGTCGGTGGTGACGGGTATTCGGGTCGCCTTCGGGGTGGCGGACAGGCCGTCGAGCACCTGGTGTTTGAAGGCCAGCACCCCTGGCCTGTCGACCTCGAAGACCGCGCAACCCGCCGGCCAGTCCAACCGGAAGGCCCGGGTGTCGAGCCCGGCCCCCAGCAGTACCACCTGGCGGGCGCCGCCGACGTGCGTCGCCTGGAGCAGGAAATCGTCGAAGACCCTGGTCCGCAGGCCGAAGTAGCGCGCGAAGCGGCCCCACAGTGGGTTGGCCTCGCCGTCCGGCACCTGGTCGGGGTGGACCGGCCAGCCCGCCGACGCCGGGGCCGCGAGCACGAAGTGTTCCGCGAAGTCGTCCCGGGCCAGGCTGTCGTGACGGCCCCCTTCGAGCGCCCGGCCGGCGGCGACCATGAGCGCGGTCAGCCCCACGCCCCCTCCCACCCCGTCCACTCCGGTGTTCCGATGTGCTGTGTCGACCATGGGGTCCTCCCGTGCCACGAGTGAGAGACAGGAACAGCGGGGGTGTCTGCGGCGGGGCGACACTGCCCCGCGGCACCACCCCACGACACCGCCCACCGGCGCACCGCCGGCGGCGGACAGATCAGGCGGGCCGGCCGGGCTCAGCGCCGTGAACCACGCCGCCCGGGCCCAGACAAAAGCCCAGCCAAAAGCCCAGATGAAGCCCCAGACCAAGGCCCAGCCAAAGGTCCAGGACCAGGCCCGGACGAAGACCTAGGCGCAGGCCCAGGAAGGGGCCACGGGCCCGGGCACGGTCCGTACGGGGCAGCCCCCCTGCCCCACACCCCGCAACGGCCCACTCACCGGGCCACTCCCCGCGGAACCAGTACGGGCTTGACGACCCGACCGGCCGCACAGTCGCGCTCTGCCTCGTTGACAGCCGTCAGCGGGTAGGTGCGGATCAGTTGCTCGAACGGGAAGAGCCCGGCCCGCCAGAGGGCGGCCAGCCGTGGGATCAGCAGCCCCGGCACCGCGTCGCCCTCGCAGACGTGGGAGATCCGCCGCCCCTTGTCCAGGGTTCCCGGGGCGAGCGGCAGCGCGGTGTGCAGCCGGGCGACCAGGCCGAGGTGCCCGGTCGGGCGCAGACAGCGGAGCGCTTCGTTGATCAACCGCGCGTCGCCCGTGGTGTCCAGGGCGTACGCGGCTCCGCCGCCGGTCAGCCGGCGCACCTGATCGGCCAGGTCGGGCGCGGCGGCGGGCAGTGCGACCGCGTGCAACCGCTCAGCGGTGGCCAGCCGTTCGGGGTGCCGGTCGACGGCGATGGGCTGCGCCCCGGCAGCCGTGGCCGCAAGGACCGCGGCCAGGCCGACCGCGCCCGCGCCGATCACCACGACGGTGTCGCCCGGGCCGGCGCCGAAGGTGTGCAGGATCGTTCCGGCGCCGGTGAGGAAGCCACAGCCGAGCGGCCCGAGGAGCTCCACGGGCAGGTCGGGGTCGACCCGTACCGCGTTGCGCGCCCGGACCAGCGCGTACTCGGCGAACGAGGACTGGCCGAACCAGCGCGGCGCCAGCACCCCACCCGCCGCGTCCGTGAACCGTCCCGCGTCCTGCGAGCGCCCGCCGAAGAGGTTGAGCGCGGCGAAGGAGTCACAGTAGGCGGGGGCGGCGGCCAGACAACTCCGGCACATCCCGCAGGAGTCGAAGCTGAGCACCACGTGGTCACCCGTGCGCAGACCGGTGTCGGGGCCGCCGGTGGCCACCACCACGCCGGACCCCTCGTGGCCGAGCACCGCCGGCAGCGGTGAGCGGCCGGCCGAGGCGCGGACGGCGAGGTCGGTCCGGCACATCCCGCACCCGGCGATCTCCACCAGGACCTCGCCGTCGGCCGGCTCCCCGTTCCAGCGGACCTGCTCGACGGTGAACGGCCCCTCGTACGAGCGCAGTACCGCCGCCCGGAAGGGGGCGGCCCTCATGTCTCCTCCGGGCGGTGCACGACGAACGGGCGGAGGTTGCCGTAGAAGCCCCAGGGCCCGCCCGCGACACCGACGCCGCTCTCCTTGATGCCGGCGAAGGGCTGGGCGAGGGAGAGTTCGGCGTGGTGGTTGATCCAGGCCGTTCCGCACTCCAGCCGGTCGGCCACCGCCTCGGCCCGGTCGAGGTCGGTCCCCCACACCGAGCCGCCGAGGCCGAAGCCGGTGTCGTTGGCCGCGGCGACGGCGTCGTCCAGGCGGTCGTACGGCAGCACCGGCAGCACCGGGCCGAACTGCTCCTCGCGGACGACTGCGCTGTCGGCGGGGACGTCGGCGAGGATCGTCGGGGCGAAGAAGTACCCCGGGCGGTCGAGCCGGTGGCCGCCGGCTGCGGCCCGGGCGCCGGCCGCCAGGGCCTTGGCCGTGCCGTGCTCGACGCGGTCCCGCTGGGCCGGGTTGTTGAGCGGCCCGATACGGGTGTCGGGGTCGAGCCCCGGGCCGACGGCGACCGTCCGCGCGCGGTGCGCGAGGGCCTCCACGACCTGGGAGTAGAGCCGGGCCGGGGCGTAGACGCGCTTGACGGCCATGCAGACCTGGCCACAGTTGCGGAACGCCGCCCAGAACAGTCGGTCGGCGATCCGCTCGACGTCCACGTCGTCCAGCAGGACGGCCGCGTCGTTGCCGCCGAGTTCCAGGGTGAGCCGGGCGAGCGAGGCCGCAGCGCCCGCGGCGACGGCCCGCCCGGTGGGCACCGAACCGGTGAAGGTGACGTGGCGGATGCCCGGGTGGGAGACGAGGCGGGCGCCGAGGGGTTCGCGGCCGGTGACCACCGTGAGGACGTCGGCGGGGAGCACTTCGGCGATGACGGACCCGAGCAGCCTGGTGGCCAGCGGGGTGTACGGGGATGGCTTGAGCACCACCGTGTTGCCCGCGGCGAGCGCGGGCGCGAACTTCGCGGACGCGAGTTGCAGCGGGAAGTTCCACGGCACGACCGCCGCGGTGGGCCCGCCCGGGCGCCAGCGGACCTCGCTGCGCACCGGCCGGCCGTCGGCGATCGGCTGCGACTCGGCGGTCAAAGTGGCGAAGTAGCGCAACCTGGCCGCCGTACGGGCCACTTCGGCGTGCGACTCCGCCAGAGGCTTGCCCTGCTCGCGGGTGAGCAGCGGGGCCAGTTCGGGGCCGGCCGCAACGACGGCGTCGGCGGCTGCGCACAGGGCGCTGCTGCGCGCCTGCGGGTCGGCCCGCCAGTGCGACCAGGCCCGGTGGGCCCGGTCGACGGCGCCGTCCAGGGTGTCCGGCTGCTCGTCGGGGGCCTCGTCGAAGACCTCGCCGGTCGCCGGGTCGGTGACGGGGAACCGCCCGGGCCCGGTCGAGGGCTCGGTGCGGGGTTGGCTCGTCGACATCCGGCGGTCAGTTCGTGGTGGTGGAGGCGGCTGCGTGCTCCCGGGCGTGGCGGTCCATCTCCGCCCGGAAGGCGGCCACCAGGAGCGGCCGGATGCGCCCTGCGGTGCGGTCGCCGCCCTCGCACACCGCTCCGCGCACCCCGACGATGTCCGTGCCGATGCGGGTGAGCGTGCCGAGGTCGGCGGCCTTGACGCTGCCGGCCAGCGCGGCGAGCAGGTCGGCCGCGTGGGCCCGGCGGACGAACTCCGCGCAGGCGTCGGGCGATACGTGGTCGAAGAGTCGCGTACCGTCCTTGATCGCGGTGTCGAGCATGGCCGCGTCGCAGCCGGCGCGGTGAGCGATGTCGGGCAGGGCGAGCGGGTTGACTGAGCCGATGCGGTGCGCGTCGGCGTAGCCCGATGCGACGACGAACGCGTCCGGCCGGTGGTCCTTCACCGCCCGAACGACCCCCTGCATGACCTCGATGGCCTGGCTCGGCGTCGTACATCCGTAGAGGCCGACCTTGATGTACGTGGCGCCGGAGACGGCGGCGCCGAGTGCTGCCTGGGCGACCGTGCCGGGCTTGTACGGGACGTCCCCGACGGTGGCCGATATGGGCTTGTCCGCCGGGACCGCGGCACGGATCTCCCTGATGACCCAGGGGTAGTTCGCCCCGAGCGAGCCCTCGTCGGGCTTCTTCACGTCGACGATGTCGAGGTGTTCCGCCGCCAGTGCGCAGTCGTGCGCCTCCGCGACGCTGTCCGGGGAAACGAGAAGCAACAACCCAAACCCCCTCCGCCTGGGCCCGTCCGGTCAGGGACTGCGGGCCGTGTCACGCATGCATCACGCGTGCCGCACATCTTCTCCACAAGCTTCACTTCCGTGACAGGGCGCGCAGATGACGAACCAGCGCACCACAACCCCTCCCCTGTGCCCCCTGCGCGCCCCCTGACATCAGCGATGTGTGTTTGTCCGCGTCAGCCCCTGCTCAGCCGTACATGGCCACCCGGTACAGCGCGGCGAGGGCTTCGTCGATGGGGTGGGGCTGGGGTTGGCCCGCGGAGTCGAGCGCGTTCCACCGTTGCAGGTTCACTGCTATGGCCAACTGTCGTCTGCCGTCGGCGCGGGTCATCGCCAGCGTCCCCGAGCCCCATACGGTGCCGCCGTGGCCCCAGAAGGTGGGTTGCTCCACGGCCCGCGTCGGGTACAGGCCGAGGCCGTAGTCGATGACCTTGCCCTCCTGGGAGACGACGGGGACGGTGCGCTGCATCTGCGCGAGCGAGGCCGGGCCGATGAGTTCGCCGGTCAGGAGCAGCCGGTAGAAGCGGTTGAGGTCGCTGACGGTCGAGACCAGGGCGGCCGTCGGGCCCACCCAGGACATGTCGAAGACGCTGTAGTCACGCGGTGGGTCGATCATGCCGAACCACGCCTCGTAGCCCTTCGCGTGCGGCCCGGCGATCTCCGGCCGGGTCGGGAGTCCGGTGCTTCGCAGGCCGGCGCGCTCGATGACGTGCTCGGTGAGGTACTTGTCGACCGTGATGCCGGTGACGTGCTCGATGAGCGCGCCGAGCAGCAGGTAGTTGGTGTTGGAGTACAGGCCGGGAGTGCCGCCCGGGGCACCGGCGGCGGGCGCGTCGACGCCGAGGCCGATCAGTTCGGTTGCCTCGAAGCGGGTGAGCCGGTGGTCGTCCAGGCTCTGCGGGCTGGTCTCGGCGATGTTCGGCAACGCCCGCAGCGAGGGGTAGGCGTACGGCAGGTACTCGGCGAGGCCGCTGGTGTGGTTGAGCAGCATCCGCACGGTGATGCGCGCGCCGCGCTCGCCGGGCACCAGGTCCGGCAGATACCCGCCGATGGGCGCATCGAGGTCGATCAGGCCGCTCTCGACCTGCTGGAGGACGGCGACGGCGGTGAACGTCTTGGTGACGCTGCCGACCCGGTGCCGCATGTCGACGGTGACGGGTTCCCCGGTGTCCAGGTCGGCGACGCCGGCGGCGCCCCGCCAGACCCGACCATCGGCCCGCACCTCGGCGAAGAGGCCCGGCACGCCGGCGCGGCACACATCTTCCAAAGCCGCGTTCAGGGCGGTGTTCAGAGCGGTGTTCAGTTCCTCGAAGTGCAGCGGGTTCGGCATGGCACGTGTCCTTGTCTGAGGTCCCCGAGTGAGCGCACGCCGGTCGCCGACCAGGCCATTGCGACGTGCAGGGCACGCCGAACGGGCGGGAGCCGCGTCGCCGACGTACTCGTGAATCCATTATGCACGCAGTGCGTGCAACATCAAGCGCATGGGCGCACGCACGGCCGAGTGCGCCGCTGGCGTACGGGGAGGTGGAAGGGGGCGCGGGCAGCGCGCCGCCGCGGATCACGGCACGGGCCCCCATCCGCCCCGCCCGCCCTGCCCGCCCCGCGTCGACGGGCCGCCGCCGAGCCGCCACGCGATCGGCCGGTACGCCGTACGGGCACGGTGCGGCGGGGAGGCGATCCCGATACGCCGCGAGATCGGCCGCGGCACGCGTCCGGACCAGCAGAAAAGGGCTCGCGGGGGAACGCGGCGGATGGCAGGGTGCGGCACAGGGTGCCGCATACCGGTCACGCGTCGACCGCGCCACGCGGCACCGAACCGGCCGTCTGTGGAGGCGACATGAGCAGTGCCCTACTCGTGATGGACGTCCAGCGGGACATCGTGGACGTCGCCCGGGCCGACGCCGACTACCTGGCCCGGGTGCGTACGGCGATCGACGCGGCCCGGGCCGCGGACATCCCCGTGATCTATGTGGTGATCGCGCTGCGCCCCGGCTTCCCCGAGGTCGGCACGCGCAACAAGGCACTCACGGCCATCGCCCGGGCCGGCGCCTACGTGGCGGGCGCCCCCGGCACCGAGATCCACCCGCAGGTCGCGCCCCTGCCCGGCGACGTGGTGATCACCAAGCGCCGGGCGAGCGCGTTCTCGGGCAGCGACCTCGACGTGGTGCTACGCGCCCGCGGCATCACGAGCCTGGTCCTCACCGGCATCGCCACCAGCGCCGTGGTCCTGTCCACCCTGTGCCAGGCCAACGACCTGGACTTCGACCTGACCGTACTCGCCGACGCCTGCCTCGACCTCGATCCGGAGGTACACCGGGTGCTCGTCGAGCGGCTGTTCCCCCAGTGGGCGGAGGTCCTGAACACCGAGGAGTGGGCCGAGGCGGTCACTTCCGGCTAGGCCGGGCTGCCTTAGGCGGGGGTGTTCGCGACCCCTACGCCCAGGTCACGCCCCCACCTCGCCGTCCGGTCCCGCGGAATCTCCGGAGGCGCCACGGCCGGCACCGCTCCCGGCAGCGATCCGTGGACGACGTCCGTACGAGGCAGCGAAACACCGAAGTCGATGGCGGCAAGCACCCTCCGTGCCGCCAACGAGCGAAGCAACCCCAGGTCCCCACGGCTCGCATCAGCCAAGCACGCAACACACCAGTGGCCCCTCCCCGGCAAGGGGAAGGGGCTACTGGCACAGACCCTACGCACAGGCCCTACGCACAAAACCTACGCACAGGCCCTCAGCGCAGGCCCTACGCCCGGGGCCGACAAAGACGGGTGCGGTTCGCGCGTCACAGGTGGGGGCGTCAGCGCTGGTGGCGGACCCGGACGTCGCGGATTTCCACCTCGCCGTAGTTGGAGGCGCTGCACGGCTTGGAGTTCTTGCAGTTCGCCTGGGTGTAGGCGCCGGTCTTGAAGTAGTTGCTGGAGTCGGAGTGCTTCAGGGTGGTCTCCAACTTGTCGTTGTAGTAGATCTTGACCTTGCCCTTGGACACCACGTACGTCAGCTTGAAGACCGTGCCGAGCTTGTACTTGTCGGTGATCAGGTGGTGGTGGGTGGTGTCACCCTTGGTGATGTAGAGCTTGGTGCCCTCCAGGCGCAGGGCGGTCACGTCGTCGTCACCGCCGTGGATCTGGGCGCCGACGACGTGCGGCTTGTCCTTGGGCAGGTGGGTGAACGCCTCACGGACCGTCAGGGTGTGCTTGCCCGAGGTCGACGACCACTCGGTCTCGTCACCGCCACCGCGTTCCATCTCCCGCAGTTCGGTCCTGGGGTTGCTCGAACCGCTGGTGGTCACGCCGTTGACGGGTGCCCGGAAGCGAACCGCCCGGCCGGAGTCGGTGACGGTGAAGTAGGGCTTCTTGGCGTAGCCGTCGAGCTCCGGCTGGAAGATCTCGGTGGGGTGTTCGTCCTTGCCGATGGGCAGGGTGACCTTCCAGTCCCTGAGGTTGAGCACGTCGGACGGCAGCTTGGCGCCGTGGCCGCGCTCGCTCGCCGTTGCGGCGGCGGAGTGTGCGTCGGCTGCCTGCACGGACGCCGGCGCGATGAGCGCCGTCAGCACCGCGGCGGGCAGCGCACACGCCAGCGCCACCCGGCCGCGCCGACCCGCGCCGTTGTGTGAAGAGCGGGTGTGTGTCACGGGGTTGACCTCCATGGTTGCGTGGCACCTGCGCCCGCGCCCGGCCGAGGGTGTGGCCGGTCCTGCGGGCGTTCCGGGCGACCGTAGGAGGAGGTGGTGGGGACGGGTCCCGTAACGGTGATCGCGGTGGGCCCCGGGCGCGGCCCCTCGGCCGTCACGGTGATCGCGATGGGCCGGGCACGGCCCCGGGGCCGTAACGGTGACCGCGGCGGGACCAGGCCCGGCCTCAGGGCCGTGACGATCACCGCAGTGGCCCCCGGGGGGGGCCCCCCCCCCCGGGGCCCGGCGGCCCCCCCCGCCCGCCCCCCCCCCCGCCCGGGCCCCGGCCCCCCCCCCCCCCCACCGGCCGCGGCAGGGTCGCCGCTCCGCCCGGCGCCGCACGCCCACGCCGTACGCCGTACGTCCCGAGCCTCGCAGTGTCGAG
>NZ_JBEHZD010000182.1:0-13341 GCF_040240285.1 Streptomyces sp. HSW2009
TGTTTGATTGGCCGTTGAACTAGCCGCTATGACCATCCGACACGATGAAGATCCACACCACCCCACGCCGGGCCCCCCCCCGGCGGGGGGTGGCGGGGGCCGGGCGGGTGCCCCGGCGGCGCCGCCGCCCCCCCCCGGCGCCGCGCGCCGGCGCGGGGACGGGCCGCGGGATCACCGCGGGATGCGGGCGTCCTTGTACGCCTGGGCCGTGATCTCGGCCGTGCGGCTCAGGTCGATCGCACCGGGGTTGGTGACGGTCAGCGGGTCCGCCACCAGCACTACGCCGACGGTGGAGGGGTCGCCCCAGGAGCACACCTGCACCGGGATCGTCGACTCCAGCAGCTGGCACTTGAGGATGGTGCCGTCGAAGCCGACCGGGGTGAAGGTCTGCGCCGCGGTCTTCGGCTTGGCACCCCCGCCGATCATCTGGCGCAACACCCAGTCCACGCTGCCCTCGGGGTCGGTCGAGGTGCCGTAGGCCCCGCCGAAGGAGAGCTGCTGCTTGCCCGTTCCCACGTAGTCGGCCGACACCGACTTCTCGGTGGTGAAGCCGGTCGGCTCCTGCTCGCCCTCGCCGAGGCCGTCGTCCGTCTCGCCGGCGCCCTTGCGGGTGTAGGTGCTGGCGAGGATCTTCGGCGTGGTGAGCTGGTAGCGGGTGGTGGCGGGCTGGGTGGGGCCGGGCTCCGGGCCGTCGGTGCCGCCGGTCGCGCCGGGGTCGGTGGTGCCCTCCTTGCCGCCGGTGTCACCGCTCTCGACGACCGACTCCTTCTTCTGGTCCTTCTTGGCCGAGTCGTCGCTGTCCCCGCCGCCGAAGGCGATGATCCCGCCGACGACGGCCGCCACCACCACGACCGCGCCGACGGCGAGGCCGATCGCCTTGTTCCGGTTGCCACCGCCCGGCGGCGGCATCGGCGGGCCCGGCTGTCCGTACGGGCCCGGCTGCCCGTAGGGCCCCGGCTGCTGCGGATAGCCGTAGCCGGGCTGGGGCTGTCCGTACGGGCCGGGCTGCGGCTGCTGCGGGTAGCCGTAGCCGGGGTCGCCAGCCACGCCGCCCTGGCCGTAGGGCCCGGGCGGTTGCGGTGGCTGGTGGCCGTAGGGGCCGGGCTGCTGCTGACTCATGGGTTCCCTCGTTCGTACTGCGTCGTGTCGTGGTCGGTACGGGGCGGCGGGTCAGCCCCGCTCCACCCGGGCGTCGTTGCGTACCTCGGCCGCCAGGCCCGCCGCCTCGTCCAGTGTCATGCCCGTGCCAGTGACCAGGGCTGCCGGGTCGGCCATGACGGTCACGCCGACCGTGCTGTCGTCACCCCAGACGCAGGCGGGGGCCGTGATGGCTCCCTTGGGCGAGGTGAATTTCAGCTCCTGGCACTTGAGCACGTCGCCGTCGAAGCCGTCGGGCGTGAAGGACTGCGGGCTGCCCAGGGTCTCGGCCGTGCCGTCCTCGCTGAGCGCCTTGGTGATCACGGCAAGGGCGATGTCGGCCGCCCGCTCCGGATCGGTCACCTTCCCCCACACGCCGCTGAACTGGAGTTTCTTCTGGCCCGGCGTCTGATAGTTGGCCGAGATCGGATGGGCGTCCTCCACCACCGGCATCTCGCGCAACTGCGCCTTGCCGGCCGGGGTGAGGTTGCTCTCGTCCTTGCCCTCGCCGACGCGCTGGTAGTCGCTGGCCACCGTCTGCGGCGTGGTCAGCTCGTAACTCTGCGCGTCGTCGCCGCCGGCGAGCAGCAGGAAGCCGCCGACCGCGGCCACCACGACCGCGATCGCCCCGCCGATGACCAGCCCCTTCTTCCCGACCCGCCGCCCGCCGGCGCTGCTCGGGCTCCCGCCGGTGGTGGCGGGCCCGTACGCGGAGGGTTGCGGCTGCTGCCCGAAACCGGCCTGCGGCTGGTGTGGCTGGGGCTGTGGCTGCGCGTAGCCGCCGCTCACCTGCGGGAAGGACGCGGTGGGCTGCTGGCTCGCCGCGTACGGGTTCGGGGCGGGCTGCCCGTAGCCGCCGGGCTGCGGGGCGGCGGGGGTGCCGTAGCCACTGGTCTGCGGCTGGGCCGGGGCCGGCGGGGTGCCGTAGCCGCCCGGCTGGGCCGGGGTCTGGGGTGGCGGCGTGCCGTAGCCGCCGGTCTGGGGCGGGGCGGGCTGGGCCGGTGTCGGCTGGCCGTAGCCGGGCTGGCCACCCGGCTGCGCGTACGGGTTCGCCGGCTGGCCGTAGCCGCCCGGCTGGGGCTGTGCTGCGGGGGTGCCGTAGCCGCCGGCCTGGGGCTGGACCGGTGGCTGCGGCTGGGCCTGGGGCGGCGGGGTCCCGTAGCCGCCGGGCTGGGGCTGTGGGGTCTGCTGGCCCGGCTGGGTGGGGGCGGCCGGGTAGCCGTAACCCGGTTGGCCCGCATAGGGGTTGGGCGTGTGGGGACCGCCACCGCCGGCGCCGTGCGGTCCTGGCTGCTCGCCGTAGGGCCCGGGCTGCGGCTGGTGGTGGCTCATAGGGCGACTCCCCGGTGTGTTGAAGGCCACGCGCGACGGTCGCGCCTCAGCCAGCATCCTCCCGGACGCCGCGGGGTGCCCTCACGCCGGGGCGAACAACGGGTTCGTAACGGCGCACCCCAGGACCGTAGAATCGGCCCGTGACCGACAACACTCAGCGCCCGCACGACGGGCACAACAGCGCCGCCCCCGAACTGCCGACCCAGTACGCGCCGGCCGAGGTAGAGGGGGAGCTGTACGAGCGCTGGGTAGAGCGCGGTTACTTCGAGGCGGACGCGGCGAGCGAGAAGCCGCCGTTCACGGTCGTCATCCCGCCGCCCAACGTCACCGGCAGCCTGCACCTGGGCCACGCCTTCGAGCACACGCTGATCGACGCCGCCACCCGGCGCAAGCGGATGCAGGGCTTCGAGACGCTGTGGCAGCCCGGCATGGACCACGCCGGCATCGCCACCCAGAACGTCGTCGAGCGGGAGCTCGCCAAGGAGGGCAAGTCCCGGCACGACCTGGGGCGCGAGGCGTTCGTGGAGCGGGTCTGGCAGTGGAAGGGCGAGTCCGGCGGGCAGATCTCCGGCCAGATGCGCCGGCTCGGCGACGGCGTCGCCTGGTCCCGCGAGCGCTTCACCATGGACGAGGGGCTCTCCCGCGCCGTCCAGACGATCTTCAAGAAGCTCTACGACGACGAGCTGGTCTACCGCGCCGAGCGGATCATCAACTGGTGTCCGCGCTGTCTGACGGCCATCTCGGACATCGAGGTGGAGTACCAGGAGGACGACGGCGAGCTGGTCTCCATCCGGTACGGCGAGGGCGAGGCGTCCCTGGTCGTGGCCACCACCCGGGCCGAGACGATGCTCGGTGACACGGCCGTCGCCGTCCACCCGGACGACGAGCGCTACCGCCATCTGGTCGGCACCGAGATCGAGCTGCCGCTCACCGGCCGCCGCATCCCGATCGTCGCCGACGCGCACGTCGACCCGGAGTTCGGCACCGGCGCGGTCAAGGTCACCCCGGCCCACGACCCCAACGACTTCGAGATCGGCCAGCGGCACGACCTGCCGACCCTCGCCGTCCTGGACGAGCGCGGCGTGATCACCGCGCACGGCCCCTTCGAGGGCCTGGACCGCTTCGAGGCGCGCAGCACCATCGTGGCCGCGCTGCGCGCCGAGGGCCGCATCGTCGCCGAGAAGCGCCCGTACAAGCACTCGGTCGGGCACTGCTCGCGCTGCAAGACCACCATCGAGCCGCGGCTGTCCATGCAGTGGTGGGTCAAGGTCGGCCCGCTGGCGCAGCCGGCCGGTGACGCGGTCCGTGACGGCCGGGTCACCATCCACCCGCAGGAGATGACCAAGCGGTACTTCGACTGGGTGGACAACCTGCACGACTGGTGCATCTCGCGCCAGCTCTGGTGGGGCCACCGCATCCCGGTCTGGTATGGGCCCAGCGGCGAGATGGTCTGCGTCGGCCCGGACGAGGAGCCGCCCACCGGCCCCGGCTGGCACCAGGAGACCGACGTCCTGGACACCTGGTTCTCCTCCGGCCTGTGGCCCTTCTCCACCCTGGGCTGGCCGGAGCAGACCGAGAGCGTCGAGAAGTTCTATCCCAACTCGATCCTGGTCACCGGCTACGACATCCTCTTCTTCTGGGTCGTCCGGATGATGATGTTCGGCATGTACGCGATGGACGGCACCCCGCCGTTCCAGACCGTGGTGCTGCACGGCATGGTCCGCGACCAGTTCGGCAAGAAGATGTCCAAGTCCTTCGGGAACGCGGTCAACCCGCTCGACTGGATGGACCGGTACGGCTCCGACGCGGTCCGCTTCACGCTGGCCAGGGGCGCCAACCCGGGCACCGACGTGCCGATCGGCGAGGACTGGGTGCAGGGCTCCCGCAACTTCGCCAACAAGATCTGGAACGCCACCCGCTTCGCGCTGATGAACGGCGCGACGGTGCAGGGCCCGCTGCCGGCGCCCGACGAGCTGTCGGCCGCCGACCGGTGGATTCTGTCCCGGCTGAACACGGTCGTGGCCGAGGTGGACGCGCTCTACGAGGACTACCAGTTCGCGAAGCTCTCGGACGCGCTGTTCCACTTCGCGTGGGACGAGGTCTTCGACTGGTACGTGGAGCTGACCAAGACCACCTTCCAGGCCGGCGGCCCGGCCGCGGACGCCGCCCGGCGGGTCCTCGGCGAGGTCCTGGACGTGACGCTGCGGCTGCTGCACCCGGTGGTCCCGTTCGTCACCGAGACCCTGTGGACCGCGCTGACCGGCCGCGAGTCGCTGGTGGTCGCCGAGTGGCCGACCGACAGCGGCTTCCGCGACGCGGCGGCCGAGCGGGAGATCACGGTGGTCCAGGAGCTGGTCACCGAGGTCCGCAGGTTCCGCGCCGACCAGGGGTTGCAGCCGGGCCAGAAGGTGCCGGCCAGGCTGGACCTGACGGGCACCGGGCTCGCCCCGCACGAGGACGCGATCCGTGCGCTGCTGCGGCTCCAGCCGGAGGGCGAGGACTTCACCGCGACGGCCTCGCTGCCGGTCGTGGGCGCGACGGTGGCGCTCGACCTGTCGGGCACCATCGACGTGGCGGCCGAGCGCAAGCGGCTGACGAAGGACCTGGCCGCGGCGGAGAAGGAGAAGGCGGCGGCCACCGCCAAGCTCGGCAACGAGGCGTTCCTCGCCAAGGCGCCGGAGCCGGTGGTCGACAAGATCCGTACCCGGCTGGCGACGGCCGAGGCGGACATCGAGCGCATCTCCGCCCAGCTCGCGGCGCTGCCGGAGGCGTGAACGCGCGCGGCCGGCCGGTGCGTTGACCGGGCGGCCGTGGCGGGCTGATCTGCACTGCTGGCCGAGGGGCCCCCCCCCGGGGGGGGGGGGGGGGGGGGGGGGCGCCCCCGCGCCGCGCGCCCCCCGCCCCCCCCCCCCCCCCCCCGCCCCCCCCCCCCCCCCCCCTCGCCTTGCCGGGGCGCGCCTGCGGGGGCCGCGGACGCGCTCCGTTCAGCTCTCGATGGCGACCGGGCCCGCCGTGACCGCCTCGGCGTTCCTGCGGGTCTTCGCCCAGCCGCTGCGCCCGCGGACCGTGCGGCCGAGGGCCCGGGCCGAGGCGGGGAAGAGGTGGTACGCGTACAGCCACAGCGCCAGCCCCCAGCCCAGCGACACCGCCAGGGAACGGTCGGGGGCGCGGTCGCGCCGGTAGACCGGGCCCCACAGCAGGAACGGGGCGATGGAGACCGCGGCGAGGCCGGCGGCCAGCGGCCACAGCGCGACCAGGCCGGCGAGCGCCCCGGCGCCCGCACCGCCCGCGACGTCGATGCCGAGGGACACGCCGAGCAGCAGGCACAGGGCGAGCGTGAGCAGATGGGCGACCGGCTGGAAGAAGGTGTACAGCGTCTCCAGGACGCCCCGGGCGCCGTAGTGCCGGGAGGCGATCACGCGGGGCGCGTACCGCAGGCACTGGAGGTTGCCCTGGGCCCAGCGGGTGCGCTGGGTGAGCAGCCGGCGGGCGCGCGGCAGGCCCTCCTGGGAGACCCAGGTGTCGGCGACGTGGGTGATCTGGTAGCCGCCGAGGATCATGTGCAGGCCCAGTTCGTAGTCCTCCAGGAGTGCGCCGCGCTGCCAGGGGCGCCGCTCGGCCGCGGCGATCCGGTCGAGCGCGGTCAGGCGCGTGAACTGGCCGTTGCCGCCGAGGCCGACCGAACCGGTGCGGGTCCGCAGCAGTTGCATGCCGGCGTTGGACACCGAGAACTCCATGTCCTGCACCCGGACCAGGAGCCTGGCCAGCGCGTTGCGCAGCTTGCCGTGGTCGGGCAGCGGCCGGCGGTCATCCACGTTCCGCATCCGCACGCTGACCTGCACGCCGCCGATCTCCGGGTCGCCGAAGGCGGCGGGTCCCGAGACCCGCTCTAGGGCGTGCGGCGCGAGGTGGCCGTCGGCGTCGATGACGCAGACGACGACCCGCGCCCGGTCGGCCCCCGCCGGCAGGAACTCGTCGAGCTGGGCGTACGCGGCGTTGAGTGCGGCGCCCTTGCCGAGCCTGGCGTCGGGGCGTTCGCGGCGCACCAGGTGTACGCGTACGTCGCCGTCGGCGAAGCCGGCGACGATCTCCGCGGTGCGGTCGTCGCTGTCGTCGTCGATCACCCAGCCGTGGGCACCGGGGAAGTCGCCGCGCAGCCGCGCGACGGTGGTGCCGACCACGGCCTCCTCGTCGCGGCAGGGCACGAAGAAGTGCCAGTCGAACTCGCCCGGGTCACCCGGCACCACCTCGGGCCGCCGCAGGTAGGCGTGGCGGGCACCGGCCCAGTAGAGGAGGAAACAGAGCAGCAGCGCGAAGGGGAAGAGGAGGAGCACGAGGTGCATGGGGTCTTTTCTGGTCGGACGGCGGCGGCGGTGGCGGGGACGGCGGCGGCCGGGCGCGCGGGCTCGTGGGCGGGGTTCGTACGCGATGGCTCGTACGGGGCGGCGCGTGCGGGGTGGTTCGTGCGTGCCGGTTCGTGCGTGGCGACCTGGGCGCGGTGGTTCGTACGTGATGGCCCGCACGCGACGGTCCGTGCGCGGAGCCGCGCGCGGGGTGGATGCGGGTCAGGCCGCTGCGGTGAACTCCGTGCGGCCGGTGAGCTCCGTCAGCAGGTGCACGATGCGCTCGGAGGCGCGGCCGTCGCCGAACGGGCTCGGCAGGGCGGCCAGCCGGCGCAGCCCGTGTGCGGACTCGGCGAGGTGCCGGGCGGCCAGCTCGCCGATGGCCGGGCCCGGCTCGACCAGGTCGGCGAAGTCCACCATCGCCTCCGGGCGTTCGGTGGAGCGGCGTACGACGATCAGCGGCCGGCCGAGCACGGTGACCTCCTCCTGGATGCCGCCGGAGTCGGAGACGATCAGCGCGGCGTGCCGGGCCAGCGCCAGGAAGTCGCCGTAACCGAGCGGGCGGGACACCCGCAGGCCCGTCAGCAGCCCCTCAAGGCCGGCCGCCGCGATGCGGGCCCGGGTGCGCGGGTGCAGCGGGAGCAGGACCGGCGTGCCGGCGGCGGCGATGGCGCCGAGTTGGTCCAGGACGGCGCGCAGCGCGTCCGGGTCGTCGGTGTTCTCCGGCCGGTGCACGGTGGCCAGCACGTAGCCGTCCGCGCGCAGCCCGTGCGCGGCCAACAGGGCGGACCGGGCGGCGGCGGGCGGGAGTTGGGCGTGCACGGCCTCGACGACGGTGTTGCCCGTCACCGCGATCCGCTCCTCGCGCACGCCCTCGGCCAGCAGGTTGGCCCGGTTCTCCGGGGTCGCCGCGCACAGCACGTCGGCGATGCGGTCGATCAGCACCCGGTTGTGCTCCTCCGGCATGTTCCGGTCGTGGCTGCGCAGCCCGGCCTCCACGTGCAGCAGCGGGATGCCGTGGGCGTTGGCGGCGAGGGCGCCGGCGAGTGCCGCGTTGGTGTCGCCCTGGACGACGACCGCGTGCGGCGGTTCGGCCGTGAAGAGCGTGTCGAGCTGGGCGAGCGCCGCGGAGATCTGGCCGGCGCGGCGCTGTCCGCCGACGCCGGTCAGGAAGGTGGGTTCGGGCAGGCCGAGTTCGGACAGGAAGCGGCCCGAGAGCTCTTCGTCGTAGTGCTGGCCGGTGTGGATCAGGTGGGCCGCGGGGCCGAGGAGGCGCACGAGGTCGGTGAGCTTGACGAGCTCGGGGCGGGTACCGAGGACGATCGCGACGCTACGCGCGGGCAGGGAGTGCACGGGTGCTCCAGGTGCGGGCCGGGGACGGGGTCAGCCGTGGAGTGTGGGCGGGGCCGGTTGCCGCGGCGGATGGCACTTGGTTGCTGCTCGGTTGCGGGTTGCCGTGCGGGCGCGATTCGGGACGAAGGTCCCGGGCGTGGGTGGGGCGTTCGGCCCTTCCGGAGGTCCTGCGGTGGCGGCCCGTGGGGGATATCTGCGTGCTGGGGTGTGGGGCCGGGAGGTTCTCTGCCGTGGGGTGGGCGCGGCGCTGGGGTGTTCCCGGTGCGGGGCAGGCGTGGCCCCGTGGTGTTCTTCGTGCGGTCGGGCGCCGTGCCCGGGGCCCTCGGAGTCAGGTGCCGCCCCGCGGTGCTCGCTGTCCGGTCGGGCGCGGCCCGTCGGTGCCCTTCGGGCGCTCAGGCGCCGTGCCCGGGACCGGCGGGGTTACGTCCCGCGTCGCCCGGCTCGCGGTAGCGGTAGCCGAGGCCGCGCACCGCCTCCAGCGGGTCGGTGGGGTGGCCGGTGCCCAGGGAGTCGTCGGTGCCGGTGGGGCGGGGGACTGCGGTGCGGCCCGAGGCGCTCGGGGTCGGGCCATCCGGGTGGGGGAGTCCGCCGTGGTCCCGGGCGGCGTCGTGTGGCGCCGCGGGTTCCGGGCGCGTGGCCTGCTGGCGCTTGCGGCGCAGCCGCATGACCGCGAACTTCACCCGCTCCCGGCCCCGCCCCTGCGGGTCGCCCCCCACCTGGTCAAGGAGTTGTTCCGTGGTGACGACCCGGCCACGGCTGCGGACCAGGGTCTGGAGCAGCCGGAACTCGATGTCGCTCAGCCGCACCTCCACCCCGTGCCACACCGCTGACCTGCGCTCGGGCACCAGACGCAGCCGCTCGTCGCCGTAGCTGCCGCTGCCGGCCCAGCGGGCCGCGGTGGTGCGGCGCAGCAGCGCTTCGACCCGGGCCAGCAGTTCTTCGTTGCCGAACGGCTTGGGCAGGAAGTCGTCGGCGCCGGCCCGCAGACCGCGTACCCGGGCGGCCTCGCTGCCGTACGCGGAGAGCAGGATGACGGGCAGGTCGGTGAGGTCCCGGGTGCGTTCGAGCACCTGCCAGCCGTCGAGTTCGGGCAGCCCGATGTCCAGGATCAGCAGGGCGGGCCGGTCGGCGAAGAGCCGTCGCAGCGCGGAGCGGCCGTCCGCGGCCTGGAGCACCGTGTAGCCGGCCCGGGTGAGGACGACGCGCAGCGCGAGCGCCAGGCCCGCGGCGGCCTCGACGACGAGCACCCGGGTCATGCCGCGCCTCCTCGTGCGGTCTCCGCCGCCACGGCCCCGGGCGGTCCGCCGGTGGGGTGGCCGATGCCGGGCGGGCCGGCGTACGGCAGGTGGATCGCGAAGACGGCGCCCGTGCCCTCCTGCTCCTGCCCGCTGACCGTGAGGGTGCCGCCGTGCAGCCGTACGACGTCCCGGCTGACGGCGAGCCCGATCCCGGTGCCCGGGTAGCCGCCGTGCAGGGCGTTGGGAGCGCGGACGAAGCCGGTGAAGACCTCCTCGCGGTACGCGGCGGGCACGCCGATGCCGGTGTCGGCCACCTCGATCCGCCAGCCGGTGGGGCCCGGCCCCGCGGTCAGGCTGACGCTGCCGCCCCGCGGCGTGAACTTGGCGGCGTTCTCCAGCAGGTTGGCGAGCACGGCGTGCAACCGATGCTCGTCCGCCCATAGCTCGGGGCCGTCGGCGCAGGTCAGTGAGGTGAAGACGGCCGCTTCCGCGAGGGCGGCCGAGCGGTCGAGCACGGCGCGTTCGAGCAACTGCGGCACCCGTACCCAGCCGTACTCCATCTGGAGCTGCGCCGAACTGCTCGTGGTGGCCGCGAACAGGTCGCGTATCTGGGCGTGCATCCGCTCGGCGTTGCGCCGGACGGCGGCGAGGAACTCCCGTTGTTCGCCCGTCAGCTCGCCGGACGCCGGGTCGGCGAGGAGTTCACAGAAGCTGAGGATGGCCGCGAGCGGGGTGCGCAGTTCGTGCGAGGCGGCGGCGGCGAAGGCGCTGCGGTGCCGGATCAGCTCGGAGAGCGCCCGGTTGTCGCGTTCGAGGTCGCGCTCGGCGCGCTTGTTGGCGGTGATGTCCTGCGCGGTCCACAGCGTGCCGAGCACCCGGCCTTGCTGCCGGATCGGCTCCAGCCGGCGGCGGATGGTCCTGCCGTCGGCGAGCGGGATGTCGGCGGCCCGGTGCAGGGGGCGGGGCGGGTCGGCAGCGGGCTCGCTCCCGGCCGGGCCGGCCGGTGCTGCCGGTGCTGCCGGTGCTTCGGGCTCCGCGTGCGGGCGCGCGTACCGCTCGCGGTAGGGCGGCGCGTAGAGCTCGGCCACGGCGTCGTGGATGGGGCCGAGCGGGGCACCGGGCGTCAGGTCCACCCGGCCCGCCAGGTGGAACAGCCGGACGAACCGCTCGTTGGCCCCGACCACCCGGTCGTCGACGTCCACGAGGACCGCCGCCAGCGGCAGCGCGTGCAACAGGGCCACGAGCCGGGCCCGGTCGTCGCACGGGGTGCCTGTCATCCAGCCCTCACCTGGTCCCTCACTTGGTCCCTCATCCGGTGTTGCCACCGGCGGCCCGCGCGCCGCCGGCCGGCCCGCGTCCGGTCTTGCTCTGCTGCTGTTCCCGTGCTGGTCCTGCGGCTCCGCGGCCCGCGCCGCCGACGCAGGCGCCGTACGACCGGAAGCCCCGTACGGCCGAAGGCTTCGCGCGACCGGGAGGTTTCGTACGGCCGGGAGGTTTCGTACGACCACGGCGTCGTACGGCCGGAGGGCGCGTACGGCCAGCGGCTTCGTGCGGGCGGACGACCCGTGCGGCCGGCGGGGCCGTACGGGCGAACCCCTCGAAAAGGATGATACGGCCGCTAATGGCACAAACGGCAGGCGGCCGGGCGCGCGCTCGGTGTCAGACCCGCCTCGTAGACTGGACGGCGTGAGCGAGCGCCCCCCGAACGACGAATCCGAGCCCGACGGGCTCGACGCCTTCGACGAGATCATCGACGCCGAGACCGAGCGCGACCCCGACCTCGCGGTGATCGAGGCGGGCAGCCGTACGCTGCGGACGCAGTCCGGGTCGCCCCAGGGCGACGGCGTCCCCGCCCGGCCGCAGGACCCGGAGGTCGACCGCGCGCTGCGCGAGGTCGAGACGGAGCTGGCCAGCCGATGGGGTGAGACCAAGCTCGACCCGTCGGTCGAGCGGATCAGGGCCGTGCTCGACGTCCTGGGCGAGCCCCAGCGCAGCTACCCCGCGATCCACATCACCGGCACCAACGGCAAGACCAGCACCGCCCGCATGATCGAGGCGCTGCTCGGCGCCTTCGAGCTGCGCACCGGGCGGTACACCAGCCCGCACGTCCAGTCGATCACCGAGCGGATCAGCCTGGACGGCGCGCCGATCTCCGCCGAGCGGTTCATCGAGACCTACCACGACATCAAGCCGTACGTGGAGATGACCGACGCCCAGCAGGAGTACCGGCTCTCCTTCTTCGAGGTGCTGACGGCGATGGCGTACGCGGCGTTCGCCGACGCGCCGGTGGACGTCGCGGTGGTCGAGGTCGGCATGGGCGGCACCTGGGACGCGACCAACGTGATCGACGCGACGGTCGCCGTGGTCACCCCGATCTCGCTGGACCACACCGACCGGCTCGGCAACACGCCCGCGGAGATCGCCGTCGAGAAGGCCGGCATCATCAAGGCGCTGGACACGACGGACGGTGCCGCCGGTGCCACCGTGGTGCTCGCGCAGCAGCCGGTCGAGGCCGCATCGGTGCTGCTCAAGCGGGCGGTCGAGGTGGATGCCACGGTGGCCAGGGAGGGCATGGAGTTCGGCGTGCTCGGCCGGGAGGTGGCGGTCGGCGGGCAGTTGCTGACGCTGCGCGGCCTCGGCGGCGAGTACCCGGACGTCTTCCTCCCGCTGCACGGCGCCCACATGGCGCACAACGCGGCCGTGGCGCTCGCCGCCGTCGAGGCGTTCTTCGGCATCGGCTCGCAGCACGCCAGGACGCTGGACCTGGACACGGTGCGGGCCGCCTTCGCCGGCGTCTCGTCGCCGGGCCGGCTTGAGGTGATGCGGCGCAGCCCGACGGTGGTGCTCGACGCCGCGCACAATCCGGCGGGCGCGCAGGCCACGGCCGAGGCGGTCACCGAGGCGTTCGGCTTCAGCCGGCTGATCGGCGTGGTCGCCACCAGCGACGGCAAGGACGTGCGGGGCGTGCTTGAGGCGTTCGAGCCGCTGTTCGCCGAGGTCGTCGTGACGCGGTACGCGCACGAGCGGGCGATGGACGTGGACGCGCTCGCGGCCGTCGCGGTGGAGGTTTTCGGGCCGGACCGGGTGCAGGTCGAGCCGCGGCTCGACGCGGCGCGGACCGTCGCGGTGGCCCTCGCCGAGGAGGAGGGCGAATTCTCCGGCGCCGGCGTGCTGGTCACCGGCTCGGTGATCACGGTCGGCGAGGCCCGACTGCTGCTGGGAAGGGACTGACCCGTGCGTACGCTGCGGACGCTGTGTGCGTCCACGCTGATCTGCGAGTTCTTCGTCATCGGCTTCGCCGGCCTGGTCGCGATGAAGCTGTCCGACCTGTCCATGGGCACGGTGTGGACGGTCAGCGGCATCGCCATGGTGCTGTGCGTCCTGCTCTCCGGCCTGCTGAGCCGCCCGTGGGCGCTCCAGGTCGGCTGGGCGCTCCAGATCGGCCTGGTGCTGAGCGGCTTCGTCGTCCCGGTGATGTTCATCCTCGGCCTGGCCTTCACCGGCCTGTGGTGGGCCTCCATTCACTACGGCCGGCACATCGACCAGGCGAAGGCGCGGTTCGCGGCGATGGACGAGCGGGCCCGCGAGCTGGCGGAGGCGGAGGCGGGGGAGCCCGCGACCGATGCCGCGTCGCAGGCCAAGGCACAGGCTGGGGCCGCGGCGGAGCCCCCGCAGCAGCGGTCGGCCCCCGCCGATCCCGAACCGGCCTCGGCCTCGGCCGACACCGCCGCGGGTGGCGGTCGGGCGACGGCCGATCCGGCGTAGTCCGGCGGGGCATCTGGCCCAACGCACGGCACCTGCCCGGGCGCCGGGCAACTGGTCTGACGGAGGGGCGCGGGGGATTGGCCCGCCCCTGCGCAAGTGGGGGGGCCGGCCGCGGGGCGCCCCCCCCGGGGCCAAAGGGGGGGGGCCCCCCCCCCGGGTGGGCCGCCCCCCGC
>NZ_JBEHZD010000183.1:0-13331 GCF_040240285.1 Streptomyces sp. HSW2009
TAAAACCCCCCCCCCGGGGGGGGGGCCGGGGGCGGTGGGGGGGGGGGGGCGGGGGGGGGGCGCCCCGCCGCCCCCCCCCCGCCGCAGTGCACCCACCCCGATGGGCGGGCCCCGGGCCTGGGGAGTTGGTAGCTCCCGGACACCGGTCTCAGGTCACGCGCGGCAGCCAGCCGCGCTCGTAATCTCAGGAAGTACACCGGTTCCCCTCACGACTACTCGGCGGACGCGACGGCACGGAAAAGTGCAGGTCAACCGAGTCGAAGCGCTGCTCTGGCCCGGCGACGTGGCGAGACAGTAGATCGGGATTCCGGCCGCGCCAAACGACCCCCCGGGCTCGACCTCGGATGGCCACACAGCTCGTGGGGCACGGCCGGGATTCGCGGCTAACCTCCGGCGCAACCCCGCTCCCACCCAGCGCCGCCCCGCGCTGTCGACCGCGGGATCAGCCGCACCTGAAACGAGGCCCGCACATGAGCTACACGCTGCACCGAGGCGACGCCCTCACCGTGCTCAAGACCCTCCCCAACGAGAGCGTCAACGCCGTCATTACCGACCCGCCCTACAACTCCGGCGGACGCACCAGCTCCGAACGCACCAGCCGCACCGCCCGAGCCAAGTACGTCAGCGGCGACAGCGCACACGACCTGCGCACCTTCCCCGGCGAGAACCGCGACCAACGCAGCTACCGAAGCTGGCTGACCGCACTGCTCACCGAGGCGTACCGGGCCAGCACCGAGCACGCGGTCGCCGTCGTCTTCTCCGACTGGCGCCAGGAACCGACCACCTCCGACGCCCTCCAGATGGCCGGCTGGACCTGGACCGGCACCATCCCCTGGGTCAAGCCCACCAGCCGCCCCCGCAAGGGCGGGTTCAAGCAGTCAGCCGAGTTCATCACCTGGGGCGTCAAAGGCACCCTCGCCAAGGACCGCGACCTCTACCTCCCCGGCCACTTCATCGCCTCCCAACCCCGCAAGGACCGCGTCCACATCACGCAGAAGCCGGTTGAGATCATGCGGCAGCTCGTCCAGATCTGCCCCGAAGGCGGAACCGTCCTCGACCCCTTCACCGGCAGCGGCACCACAGGGGTCGCCGCCCTCCGCGAGGGGCGCCGGTTCGTGGGAGTCGAGCTGTCCTCGCACTACGCCGACATGGCAGAGCAGCGGCTCCGCGCGGAGCTGACGCAGGACGACCTCGTCCTGGCCGGACCGGAGTAGCGATCATGAGAATGGAGAGCCCCATGCAGGCGGATCGCAGACGGCCAAAGGGCGGCTGGCACATCGAGTAGCCGATGCGCCAGCCGGCCTTCTGTTGGCGTCAAGCCGCCTCGAACGCCCGCCGGATCAACGGTGCCGCCTTCTCCAGGTCGGCGGCCGAGGTGAGGCGCACCTCCAGGTCTCCAGTCCCGAGGTGTCCGATGCCGCGCATGTCCCGGGTAAAACCCTCCACCAGCTCGACCGTCTCCGGGTCGAGTCTGAGATAGACCAGGATCGCCTCGTGCTTCGGACGGAAGATCACTGATGCCACGTTCACCAGTCGCCGGTAGGCGATGTAGTGGCGCAGCGGCGCCACCTCGACCTCGCCCCACGCCGTAAGCGCCTCGTCCACCTCCGCGTACAGGTCCCGCAGGCACTCCGGCACGAGGCCGGCACCTACCGACGAAGAAGCCACCGGGGCCGCCACCGCGACGTCGACCGCCGGCTCCCGCTCCCGAGTTCGCCGAGACGAAGCAGCGGCCGAGGTACCGGGCGAGGAATCGACCAGCAACAGGCTCAGCAGACCGCCCTCGAAGACCCGGTAGCGCACCAGGTCGATCCGCTCCGGCAGCCGCTGCGCGGCCACACGGTCGTGATGGGAGAAGCTGGCCGCGATGCAGATCATCCGCGGACGCCGCCAGTCGATCGACTCGGCAGCCTCCGCCCCCAGCACCTTCTGCACGAGTGCTTCGAACTCGTGGTGCGCCGACTCCAGCCAGGACAGGTAGGAGACGGCCTGCGACAGCACTCCGCTGTCGGAGCCCTTCTTGAACTCGATCACTACCGGGCTGCCGTTCTCGTCCAACCCGAGGGTGTCGATCCGGCCCCGGTGCCACGGCCCTGTCGGGTACTCCGATGCCAGGAACCGCACGCCGAGCATCGCTTCCAAGCCGGCCTCGACCCGCCGCTGCAACTCCACCTCCAACGCCACCGTCGAACCGGGCAGCTCGACGTCCCGTCCGCCCGCGTCCCGCCGGAACAACATCAGCTCGGCCATCACCGCCCCCTCCCGTGATCGATACAAGGGAAGCAATCGAAACGGGCAGAGGGATATTCCAGAAGGAAGGAAGGTGACGACCTCGGGACGGTGGACTGCACTGTCGGACGGCGCTGAAGATCTCAGTACCGCAAGATTCATTTCAGTGGAGATTTCAGTAGCGCACCAGTGATTCAGTGCGGCCACTGGCCCGCCTCGGTCACCCTCACCTACGTCGGCCGCACCGCGCGTGAAGCCTTCCGCGAAGTCGCCGATTTACTTACGTAGGTGACGGACCGGCCCCCTCGCTGTGACCGCCCTGTCCCCTGGTTGCACACAGTTCCCTTTGTCAGTGAGGCCAACGACAGTACCTTCCGACAGCGCTGTGGGGCAGGGGGATGCGCGAGCATGCAGACAGATGACTTCTTCCTTGGCAGGCCCGGCGAGGACGTTGATTGGACTGACTGCAAGTCGGGTGAATGGGTGTGCCAGATGTGGGAGCTGGATGTCGAGCTGATGGAGTCTTTGCGGTTCGGTTCCCTGCCCGCCCACTCGGACCTGGACGTAGCCGTCGCGCTGACCCGCTTGCTGCACGAGGACTTGGTCGCCAGGGGCACACGCCACGACGAACGCATGAATGATGAGGAAGTCGTCCTCGCCGTGAAAGCACACCGGGCGGTTCTCGAGCGCTTGGGTCTGGAGCTGCCGCAGCTGCCGTTCCGCCATCACAGCGGCTTCTACGACTACTGGCGCAAGAATGACATGTCCGGGGGCGGCGGCTGGCAGGCGCGGCGCGAATGCATCGAAGGGCTGCTGGGGCCGACTCGGCAGGCCCTGGAGGATCAGCAGGAGGTCGAGTACGAGCGACGCTTCAAGAACGGCCCCCGTGGCACTTTCAAGAACCTCATCTTTGCGGCAGTCGGCCCGAAGCCAAAGATCGTGCTGCGGGACGCGGTGAATAATGACGTGGAGATCGTCCAGAACGCCGAGAACTGCCTCGTCTACAGCGATCCAATGCCGGCGCAGGGCCTGACCTGGCGGCATGTGGTCACCTGGTGGCAGGCGAACCACCTGCCGACCGCCGGGGAGCCGGAGGCCGCCGATGCCCTGTACCGGCGGCTGTACCGCTCACTGGATTCCCTGCCGGAGCAGACGGTCCTGCGCACGTACTGCACTCGCTATGCCGAACCCGACGGGTTCGACCTGCCCGCCCTCATCCCGCAGGTCTACCTGCACTACGACCCCTACACCCGCAAAAGCGGCGGACACAGCGGTGCCCTGCACCGCCAGCGCATGGACTTCCTGCTGCTGCCCCCGACCGCTCCCGTATCGTGATCGAGGTCGACGGCGCCCACCACTACGGCACCAAAAGCCCCACCAGCGCGGACGGCCACACCACCTACACCGCCTCGCCCAAGCTGTACTCGGAGATGGTCGCCGAGGACCGCCGCCTGCGGCTGGCCGGTTATGAGATCTACTGCTTCGGCGGCTGGGAACTCACCCGGCCCGACAGCCCGCAGCTCATTTCCAACTTCTTCACCGAGCTCCTCACCCGCCACAAAAAGCCCACACCATAGCGACGGCACAGCGCTTCAGTAGTCGGCCGTGTCCACGGCCTCCATGTGAACTGTGAATGCGTGCCGATCCCCGCGGCGGGGCCGGCGTGAGCGTGTCGTCCAAACACGGTCAGCACACCGAAGCGCTCTGCCTTCTCCCAAGTACCCACTACTGCACTCCCGCCGCCTGCACACCCCTGCGCAGCGCCCTGCTGACGCAGGCCTACCTGTGGTGGAACTGCTGGGGCCATGAAGGGGCCACCACCCCGGCTCACCGGCCTGATGGCCGGTACGACGTGCGCTGGGCGAAAGGCCACACCACCGACGAGGTCGGCGAGCTTCTCACGGACTCACCCATCGCCATCACCGGCTCCACCTACACCCCCCCCGGCTGCCCGGGGCGACCGGGGGGTACTGCGCCTCAATGACGGCCTGGTCGAGCTCGACGGCCCGGGCACACACCCAGACGGCGTGTAAGACAGCCGACACCGCACTTCCCTCTCGTCTGCTCGCGGCCCGACAGAAGTGGCGAGAATCAAGGTGAGACGGCGTGTGCCGTCGACTAAGAAGTGCCGTCGACCTGCTGCGTCCGGGCCTGCTCGAGCACGCCCCTTGGGAGTTCGGTGCCGTACCGGCGGGTTTCGTTGAGGAGCTTCGTCAGGCCAGCGGGGGCGTGGTGCCAGTGGTCGGCCAGGCTCACTCGCGTACTGATGTCGTCCATGAGCTGCGAGATGACCCAGGCGGCTTCCGTGGGTCGGTCCCCTCCGCCAGGGCCCCACCACAAGTGGTCGCCTGGAGTACACGGCCCGGGATGGATCCGGCCGTCCGTGGTCTGTACCCACACGGTGTCTTCCAGGATCACGGACTCGAGCTGGGCGCCTTGGTTCCCTAGCTGCAGCGGGGCCAGGAAGACCCAGGTGCCGTCGCGGGAGGGTCCCTTGCGAATAACGGGAATGCCAGTGGTGCGGTCGGTGTAGAAGGTCACGTCGTGGGCGTCACCGGCGAGGACGGCGTGTACGGCGGTTGGTGCCCATGCCGTGAGTTGCTGCCCCCATCGGCGGGCGGCAGGCCCTCGGAGGGACACTTCGGTGTGCGGGCCGTACGGCAGGAGATCGGCGGCGTAGTGCATGCCGATCTCCATGGGTTCGTAGGCTTCGAAGAGCTGGCTGGACGCGATGGCGCTCCAGCCTGCAGCGAGGAGATCACGGTCATCAGAGCGGGGCAGGGGGTAGCCCTCGGTGCGGTGTCGGGCCGCAATGAGGAGCGGGTCGCCGTGGGGGTGCCCACCGTGTTCGGCGAAGATGCGAATCTCGCTGTCGAGGCTGTCGATGTCGTGATTGCGCAGGGAGTTGGCCAGGTCCACAAGTGCCGTCTTAGTGGCGTCATAAGGCCATCCGACGGTGGCTGCCTGCCGCAGGATGGTTTCCTTCTCGCCGGGCAGAACTTCGGCCAGGGTGACGGGTGCGCCCGGTGACCACTGGCTGATCACGTCGGAGCGTCGCAGCGCACGAGGCCACCAGGGCAGCGGCTGACCGACGAGCCGGGTCAGAAGGCCCCACTGGGTCTCGTACTCCAGGAACGGCTGCGCGGTGTCGGCCGCGATCAAGGCCGGTCCCGAGAATCCGATATCACCGAGCAGGGCGCATACCGTGATCACGCCTTGGGCTCCGAAGCCCTCGGCCAGTTCTGCGGCCATGGCGCAGGCTGCGCCATGGCGAGTGGTGTGGACGATACGCACGACGCCGAGGCCGGTGTCCCAGTCCATGGCCGGGCCCTGCGAGGTGGGCTGGAATCCGAGCCACTTGCCGGGCGCGACGGATCGTGTGTCCAGGGCAGGATCAAGCAGCACGGCTCCCTGCTCACGAAACCGGCTTGAGCGGGCGGCCCAGATGTAGACCGAGCCACCGTCCCACGTCATGGGGGGCTCCTTGCCGAGTGCCTGGTCGAACAGGGCGTGATGATCCCGGGACCCTTCAGGGAAGTCTGCGTCTTCCTCCAGCAGTCGGTCCAGCTCACCTTTGTCCAGGTGGAGGAGCTTCTCTACCTCGTGTCTGCGTAGGTACGCCATGTTCCGCCCAGCCAAGACGCCTCTCCTTAGCGCAGTTGCTTCTCGCCGGCACGCGTACGCCGACCATGTCCGCCACTGGACCTCGATGGGTCGCATCCATGAAATGCCGCGACCGCCAGCTGGTACCAGCGACATTGCGTCAATGTCGCTCGTATCGAGCCGTGTTGAGCATAATGGCTCCTACGATGCTGCCCTGATCTAGTGGTTCCGCACGGGGCGTAATCTGTCAGCTCTTACGGCGTCCCGTCGTTGTCGGGCCGCGGGATGTATTCGCTGCTCAGAGGAAGGCATGGATGCCGAGCGGAATCTGGCACCTAGAGCCCCGGCGGATCCGGCCCTGGTACGAGCGTGCCGTGACGGCGTCAATCGAGCAGCCAGAGATCCGGGCGTATCTGGACCTGGATCGGCCCCAGATCACGGACGAGCACCTGCGGCAGGTCTTCGACCAGCCCCGGATCATCTGCGAAGTGCTGCGGGCCGACCTCTCCTACCTCGCTCTGCGCCGCAGAGCGGCTCGCGTCGACTCCTTGCGTCAAAGCCTCATCTATTCTCGGGAGCGATGCCGCACCACGCCCTTCCTGTCGCTCGTGTTCTTGGTGGCGCTCGTCTACTGGCTGACTGATGCAATGGTCGGGGTGCCCTGGTGGGTGGGTATCACGGTCCTTATCTGGCCTCTGGGCTACTTTGGCGTCAAAGAGTTCAGAAACTCGGATAACCGGAGCAACCTTGTCAACCAAGTACAGACCGCCGCATACGGCGTGCTCTGGGCCACATGCGCGGCCGACGCCGAGGTGCGCCTAGGCTATTGGGCGCTCGTCAGGCTGAAGAAGACAATAGACCCGATCATGCGGCGTGAGATGACGGCGCTGCTCGGACCTGATCACGAGTCACTGTTAGTGGCCCGCAGCCATGACGGGCTTATCGACGCCGGTAACTCCCGGTACTGGATATCGACGCAGGTCGAGGCCACGTTGCAGCGCAAGCTCGATCAGATGAGCGGTGGGGCGATCGCGATCTGTGGTCCGCGGGGCGTCGGCAAGAGCACCCTGCTGAAGAAGGCATGTCAGGGCCAGCTCGGTCCTTTTCGCAAACTGCATTTCCACACCATCGTCCAGACGCCGGCCAACTACCGCCCCGAGGAGTTCCTGCTCTCCCTGTTCCAGTCGGTGTGCCGGGACTACCTCGCCCTGTACGGCCGCCGTCCGCGTACCCCGTTTTTGTTCCGCTCGCGGGCCCGCGCAGCGAACAGCCCTCGACGCCTGTACGACTCGGCCCGCCGGTGGGCCCAGCTCCTGGCCGGGATCGGCCTGGTCGTCTTGGCAATCCAGAGAGAAGTCCGTGATCTCGTCCATGCCGTCTACCACTTTGCTCACCCCGCCGCCGCGGGGTGGACGGTGGATCTGCGGGAGCGGACGCTGGCCGCGTGGCAGGAGCATCCTGTGATGTCCCGTCTGGCGCTGCTCGTGGTGGGAGCACTGTTGGTGTCGTGGTCCAATCCGAGGAGCTGGCTCACCAAACGGCCGGTGCGGCGCCTGGTGCACGACTGCCACAACTACCTGAACCTGCTGCAGCACATCCAGTCTGTCGGCACGTCAACCTCGCTCGGCGCATCGGCCCGCGCGCTCACCCTGGGCTTCGGCCGTACCAGCGGCAGCAGTTCCCGCACCTTCACCTACCCGGAGCTAGTGTGGGAGTTCCGGAGTCTGCTGTCCCGCATCAGCGCCATCGAGCGCCAGGACAACTGGAAGGTCTTCGTCGGCATCGACGAGCTCGACCGGCTGGGCTCGAGCGAGCAGGCCCGCGCGTTCCTCGCCGAGATCAAAGCCATCTTCGACGTACCGCGCGTGTACTTCGTGCTGTCGGTGTCGGAGGACATCGGGTCGGCCTTCATCCGCCGCGGACTGCCCACCCGCGACATCACCGACAGTTCCCTAGAGGACGTCCTGGTCATCGAGGCGCGCACCCTGGAGGAGTCCAGAGAGCTGCTGCAGATACGGGTCCCGGGATTCACCGACCCCTTCGTCGCACTTGTCCACGCGCTGTCCGGCGGGCTTCCACGCGACCTCATCCGCTACACCCGCAAAGTGACAGAGACCCACCGGCGTACCCGGCGGCCCGGACTGGCGGCCCTGGCCCGTGAAGTGCTGTGGGAGGAGGCCGCACAAGCCCTGGCCGGATTTCGCGCGCTACTGGCCCGCCACGACGAGTCCGCCGCCACCGTGCACGACCTCCACAACCTGATCACCCTGATCCGCGAGGCCGACTCCAGCCGAGCCAACCCCGAACTCGAGCAGCGCGTCCTGCACCTGGCACACGCCGTACACCCTCCCCACGCCGAAGGCACCGACCCCATCAGCGAACTTGCCCAGTGGTGGGAGGAGTTCTCCTGCTACCTCTACTTCATCGGCACCCTGCTCGAAGTGTTTGCGCGACCTAACTTCGCGGCCCGCAAAGCGGCCTACACTGGCCCCGACAAGACCTCCGGCGACCTGCAGCGACTGGCCGAGGCACGCCTGGAGATGACCGTGTCCCCGCACAGCGCCCGAAAGATCCTGGAACAGTTCCGCGTGCACTGGGCCCTGCGCCCCGCCGCCCTGCCGCGGATCGTGCCGCAGCCCGGACCGGACACGGAGCAAAGGCGAGCCGTCGTACGTGACCGTTCCTGAGGCATCTGCCACCCGGCCAGTCCCGAAGGCTCCAAGGCAAGTGTGGGCCTCGGGGGCATGGGGCGAACGAGCCGTCTCCCTGGTGACAATCGTGGCCCATTCGTCAACCGCAATGACGTCGGGGAATTCCGTGATCAGTAGGCGCGGCGCGCCGCCTGGCTCTATCCATGTAGCAGAGCAGTGTTTCGCCAGCGGTTCGGGAGGCGCCTGCCGCGCCGGATGTCCACGAGAGCGGGAGACAGTTCGGTGGTGACCAGTAGGACGACTTCTGCGGCTCCTCGGGAGTCCAAGAGAAAAGCGCTGAATACGGGGGCAGGCAGCGGCCACGATCGCGCCGTTGCCGGCCGCCGGCGGGTGCCTCCCGTTCTTGTGAACATCGGCTCCGCCGGCCGCCGGGTGCCCCCGAAGCCGTTGTCTGGTGTCAGCGAAGTTAGTCGTCGTTTCATCGAACCGAGTCGAGTTCGCCGTTGGCCCTTAGAGCGCGCGCTTGGCTGGTCAGCGTGACAATAGAGAGCCCCCGAGCGGAGGCCGATATTCCCAAGAAAGCGATTGTCACCATCAACGCCGAGGACCAGAGGACCGCCGAGGCCATCGAGCAGGTGATCCGCGAGCGCATGCCGCAGGGAACAGCCACCCGGTTCACCTACTACGACGGGCCTGATGCCCATAGCCCGGTGCTGTCCCATGTGATCACGCTGAGCGCGGTGGTGCAGGAGTGACGGCAGGACAACCTGCAGCATGGCCGCACGCCGCAATGTCCCCCCCGTCGTTCCTACCGGCAGCAGAACAAGCAGGTGCGGGGCAGGCCGGGGGAGGACTACCGGTGTGCTCTGTGGGAGTTCGACAACTGCGTCCCTGAGGTGTCTTGCCACCGGCAGTGCCTGTCTCGGTGGCCAGCCGGTGGCCGGACGCCTTTGGGCGACGTGATACGAGGGAGTACAGGCCAACCAGTCGCGCGTACTCTGATCAGGCGAAACGCCATCTGGCGGCACGATCAGGCACCACGCAACACGAACGCTCACGGTCTCGTAATGCGTGGGTCTCGGATTCGTGGTGGCTTTCGATGCCTCAGGCTATGGTGTGTCCTTTACGGCGGCTCCTGGAGAGTTATCGAGGGTAGGCGTCGCCGTCGAGGCCGGCCGCCACATCGGCTTGTGCGGGGCGCCGACCCCTTCGAAGAGGCCCAGCTCGCTGGGGTCGATCGCTCTCCGGTCCCACCAAGTGGCCATCACTTCCACCTCACTCCTGAGGTGGAAGTGACGTCTGACGACAGAACTCAGGCGTGCTCGACCGGCTTGCCTCGATGGGAACCCGGTAGCTGGTGGTGAGCCTAGTGGTAGGTCCACCGGACCTGAGACGCTGGCGGCGAGTCGAGCCCTGGAGACAACTATGCGCAGGCGACACGTACTTGCAGCCACACTGGCCGGCATGGCCCTCGCTACCGCGTCGGCGTGTGGGGCCTCAGATGCGGGATTTTCCAGTAGCCCGCCACCGGGTGCCTCGGACACCGTGCAGAAATACGTCCGAGCCCTCAACGACCGTGACACGAAAGCCCTCCTCACGGTGGGCGCCGCCCCTGACAAGCCGTGGTCACGCCAGCAGGCGAACAAGATTATCGAGACCAAGGGTGGAAAGGGCCTTGTCATCGCGAAGGCGCCCATCGAGTACGAGCAGATGGGCGACTACTTAGGCAAGGCCGCACTGACAGCTTCGGACGAGAGCGGGAGGGCCGTCCGCGAAAGGGTGGATCTCATCCACGAAGACGGCCACTGGCACGTAATCCTCTTCGAATGGCCACAGCGGAGCGACAAACCCACCGCGGGGACGTAGCCCCGTTGCGACGCATCGTCCGGCCCTCGTTGCAGAGGGCCGGATGATGTGTATTTTCCCTGATTTTCCGTGAGGATCAGCCAAGATGTGGCCGAAAGGGATATCGGCACGTCAGAGTCAGTGCATACCCGAAGTGCCCGAGGCGGCAGCCCGTAGGGCAGGGGACAGCGGCCACCCCAGCGGGGCGAGGAGGGCTGGGAGTGGGGTGTGTGCGGGAGGTGGCGGCGGGAGGTTTCAGAGCCGACCGAGGTGAGCAGGAATGTATGGAGCCTTCTGATGTGGCTCGTCTGCACGTGACCACCATCTCGCCGCAGCTCATGAGGGGCACCCATGAAAACGGGGCGATTCGGAGTGGAGAAGCCCCGCAGGGGCGGGGACCAGGACGGCTCGATACAGCCGGCGCACCTGGGTCGTGGGCGATCCCCGCTTGCGCGGGGGCTACGCATCCTGGTGCTGGGTGTGGAGGCTAGCAAGTCTTGCTTAGTCGGGGTCTTGGGCTGGAGCTGGAACGCGATGGTGTGGCGTGCCTCATTGTTCATGCACGCTATCAGGCGTCTGATGGGAGTGCCTGGCTCTTTCCGATTGACGTATTGTAGATGCGTGTATCGCAGTTTGGTGAGATCTCCAAATAGAGAATGTGAGAAACCTTGGGGAAGGAAGGTCATAGGGGGCGTCTCGCAGAGAGAGTTTTCGTGCGAGAAGTGGAGTGTCGGGGCTGTTCGACATTGGGCTGAGAGCGTCGTTAGAGACGAGACTCAAGCGGAGCATATCGAGCTGATCTTCGGTGAGTTGCGTGCGAATGCGGTGAAGCATCGCGACAAGGGCAGAAGCGACGTAAGAATCTACGCAGCAATTCTCGTGTCGGGCCCGAAGGTTGCCGTATCTATCGGGCATACGGGCGGGGTAGGAAAAGGCATTCCACAACTGACGGATGCAGATACGGAGTCCGAGAGTGGGCGGGGGCTTTACCTAGTTTGTGAGCTCGCCGAGCAAGTCGTGGTGCACAGGGGGCGTGATGGCTGGAGAATCGTCGCGTTTCTGCGTTCTCGTGAGGAGGACGCAGGTCCCCCCCCCTGAGCCCCCGAATCCGCTCAGGCGCCTCTCGCCCTGCTCGCCGTCGGAATCGTTATATCCCCCCACCCCCACCCACCAACTGACCCCCACTCATTTCCCCTCCCCCTCCCGCTCATCGAACTCCGCCCGGGCCCGCTCGATGGCGGGCAGTTGCTCGTTCGCCCAGGACAGCAGGGTGTCGATGGGGGGCCGCAGGGTCTTGCCCAGGGGGGTGATGCGGTAGGTCACCGCTACGGGGCGGGTGGCGGTGATGTCGCGGGTCACTACGCCGTTGCGTTCTAGGCGGCGCAGGGTGGCAGTCAGGGACTTCTGGGTGACCTGGGGGATCGCTCGGCGTAGTTCGTTGAAGCGGCAGGGGTGTTCGCAGAGTTCGTTGAGGACGCTGAGGGACCACTTGTCCAACACCTGGTCGAGCAGTTCTCGGTGAGGGGCGGGGATGCGGAGTTCGTGCCCGGGGTGCGCGGTATCCATGGCGAAACCTGGTCTCGTTGAAGTGGCCTTCGGCTACTAAGTATCTTCCAGATACCTCGACCGGATGCCAAGGAGCCGAGGAAGACCTCGTACGCATACGCGTACGCATGCGCACATGAAGGAGACGCCGTTGTGGCCGTCCGTCAGTTCACCCCGCGGGGCATGCTGCAACCCACCCCGTACCACCACGTCGCCGTCGGCACCGGCAGCCGGCACGTGCACGTCAGTGGGCAGGTCGCCCGTGATGCGGACGGGGCCCCGGTGGCGCCCGGTGATCTTGCCGGGCAGGTCGCGCATGCGCTGCGGAACACCGCGCTCGGGCTGGCCGGGGCGGGCGCCTCGTTCGCCGACGTGTTGCGGCTGACCTTCTACGTGACCCGGTGGAGGCCGGAGCTGATCGGCCCGTTCATGGCCGGCGTGCAGGGCGTCGCCGATGAGGTCGGGCTGTCCCTGCCGATGCCCCCGGCCTCCCTCATCGGCGTCGATTTCCTCTTCGAGCCGGACGTGCTGGTCGAGGTCGAGGCGACCGCGCTGCTCGACTGAGGGGCGGGGCCCACGCCCGGAGCGTTTCCCGCCTGCCGGTCAGCCGAAGACCACGGCCGCGACCCAGGCCGCCGTGATCAGCAGGCAGATGACGAGTTCGATCAGTACGGCGTAGCCGATGGCGCGGAGGGCGTTGCGGGTGGAGACCCAGGCCGGGCCGTGGGCGCCCAGGCGGATGCGTTCGGCGGTGTAGAGGCCGGCCAGGAAGCCGGGTACGGCGCCGATGACGGGCAGCAGGACGAAGCCGGCGCCCGCGGCGGTCGCGGCGAGGAGCAGGGTGCCGCGGGTGATGCCGGAACCCTGCATGCTGCGGGCCGGCAGCAGCCAGCGGAGTGCCTGGTTGAGGAGGAGCAGGGCCGTTGCGCAGGCCAGCAGGCCCCAGGCCGCGGTGGTCTTCTCCGCCATCGACCACCAGAGCACGCCGGCCCACACCAGCAGCGGCCCGGGCACCCCCGGCAGGACGACGCCCACCAGCCCGAAGAGCAGCACCAGGCCGTCGAGGACGAGTTGCCCAGTACCCATGGCCCCAGGTTGCCGGACCAGGCGCCGAAGCGCCCGGCGAGCGGGCCGCGGGGGCGGGGCGAGGGCGGGCGCCGGGGGTGGCTCGGCCGTTGGGCGCTGGGCGCGTACGGGGCTGTCGCCTGCTGGGGCGGGGGCTTCGGCGCAGGTCAGGGCCGTGGCCGCGATTCCGGCGGCCAGGGTCTGGGCGGCGCCCCCGCGGACGTGTCGGTGGTCAGCCGTTCACCGCGGCGGTGCCCTCGCGCAGGGCTGGCCGGCCGTCCGCGCCTGCGCCGCTGACGTTTCCGCTGCCCGCGCTGCCGCCGTTTCCGTCGCCGGTCCCGCGGGGCGCCGTCCCCTCGCGCGCGGCCGACCCGTCGCGTACGGCTGCCGCCC
>NZ_JBEHZD010000184.1:0-13309 GCF_040240285.1 Streptomyces sp. HSW2009
GGGGGGGGGGGGGGGGGCGGCCGGCGCGCGGCGGCGGGGCCCCCCCCCCCCCCCCCCCCCGGGTGGAGGTGCGGCGGGGCGCGGTGCCGGTCCGGCTGGCCAGGCTGCACCACGCCTCGTTCACCGACCGGCTGGTGGCGAAGTTCGCCCTGCCGGTGGCGGGGTGGCGCGGCGCCAGGCACTGAGCAGGGCGGCCGGGCGCGCCGGCCCTGCACCGGTCCGCGGGGCGCCGCGGCGGCCCGGTTGTCATGTCGGCCGGGGCGCCGCCGGGGGGGGGCGGGGGGGGGGGGCCGGCGCCGGCCCCCCCCCCCCCCCGCCCGCGCGGGCCCCCCCCCCCGCCCCCCCCCCCCCCCCCCCCCCCCCCCCCCCCCCGCCCCGATCCCGGCCGCGCGGTGGTGGTGCGGGACGTCCCGCGTTCGCGTGGCTTCGCGTACGCGTGCGCGGGAAGCCGGTCGGCGGCCGTGCCTGTGGGGCGGCCGGCCGTGCGACGGGGTGGCGGCGCCCGGGGCGTACGGCTCGTACGAGAGGTCGACGGGCCGGCGCCGTACGCGGCTGTGGTGCTCCGGGCGGGCCCGGCGGGGTCGGGCTCTGGTGCGTGCATGACCCGGCGCGGCGGCCTCGACCTGCTATGACGGGGTGTGCACCCGCTGCGGGGCGCCGGGGTGACCAGCACTTGGCCGATCGGTGTCTTCGGCCACTACGCTCGGCCCAAGCCGGAGGCGGGCGGGATGGGGCGCGGGGCGCTCGCTACCCTCCTCGGTGGACAGAACGACGCGAGCGGGAGTGCAGCCAACTCCCCAAAATCTCCCCAGAGGGGCAAGTGGGCACTCGCCGAGAGGAAAAAACGCAGGCCATAGCGGCTGCGCGCCCGCATCTTGAGGAGATGCGGATTCAGTCGCTCGGGGTGATCGACGACGCGGTCGTGGCGCTTTCACCCGGTTTCACCGCGGTAACGGGCGAGACCGGCGCCGGCAAGACCATGGTGGTCACCAGCCTCGGTCTGTTGCTCGGTGGCCGCGCCGACGCCGCCCTGGTACGGATCGGCCACAAGTCCGCGCTCGTGGAGGGCCGGATCGTGGTCGCCGAACGGAGCGCGGTCACCGAGCGGGTCCAGGAGGCCGGCGCCGACATCGAGGACGGCACGCTGCTGATCAGCCGCACCGTCTCCGCGGAGGGCCGCTCCCGCGCGCACGTCGGCGGCCGATCGGTCCCCGTGGGCATGCTCGGCGAACTCGCCGACGAACTGGTGGCCGTGCACGGTCAGACCGACCAGCAGGGCCTGCTGAAGCCGGGCCGCCAGCGGCAGGCGCTCGACCGGTACGCGGGCGATGCGGTGGCCGCCCCGCTGGCCGCGTACGCGGTCGCCTACCGCAGGCTCCGCTCCGGCGCGACGGAGCTGGTCGAGCTGACCACGCGCGCCCGCGAGCGCGCGCAGGAGGCCGATCTGCTGCGCTTCGGGCTCGATGAGATCGCCGCCGTGGAGCCGCTGCCGGGCGAGGACGCCGAACTGGCCGCCGAGTCGCAGCGGCTCGGCCACGCCGAGGCCCTGGCCGCCGCGGCGAGCCTGGCGCACACCGCACTGGCCGGCGACCCGGAGGACCCGGAGGGCATCGACGCGGCCACCCTGATCGCCGGCGCCCACCGCGCCGTGGAGGCCGTACGATCCCACGATCCGGCGCTCGCCGCGCTTGCCGACCGCCTCGGCGAGATCGGCATCCTCGCCGCGGACGTAGCGGGTGAACTCGCCGGCTACGCGGACAACTTGGATGCCGATCCGCGCCGGCTGGCCGCCGTGGAGGAGCGGCGGGCCGCGCTGACCCAGCTCACCCGGAAGTACGGCGAGGACATCGCCGCCGTACTGGAGTGGGCCGAGACGAGCGCGGCGCGGCTGGGCGAACTCGACGGTGACGACGACCGGATCGAGGAGCTGACCGCCGAGCGGGACGCGCTCCGCGCCGAACTGGGCCAGCGGGCCCAGGAGCTGACCGACGCGCGCAACGCGGCGGCCGGACGGTTCGCCGAAGCGGTCACCCGGGAACTCGCCGAACTGGCGATGCCGCACGCCAGGGTGACCTTCGCGATCCGGCAGAGCGAGGTCGCCGACGCCGAGGACGGCGTCGAGGTGGACGGCCGCGTGGTCGGCTACGGGCCGCACGGCGTGGACGAGGTCGAACTCCTGCTGGCCCCGCATCCCGGCGCGCCGCCGCGGCCCATCGCCAAGGGCGCGTCCGGCGGCGAACTCTCCCGCGTCATGCTGGCGGTGGAGGTCGTCTTCGCCGGTTCCGACCCGGTGCCCACCTACCTCTTCGACGAGGTGGATGCGGGCGTGGGCGGCAAGGCGGCGGTGGAGATCGGCCGCCGCCTGGCCAAGCTCGCCGAGTCGGCGCAGGTCGTGGTCGTGACCCATCTGCCGCAGGTGGCGGCGTTCGCCGACCGGCACCTGGTGGTCGAGAAGACCCACGACGGCTCGGTGACCCGCAGCGGCGTCCAGGTCATGGAGGGCGAGGACCGGGTGCGCGAACTGTCCCGCATGCTCGCCGGCCAGGACTCCGAACTGGCCCGCGCCCACGCCGAAGAACTCCTCGAAACGGCCCGCGCAGCAGCCCGCACCCCGGGCCGCGCCGCCGGCTGACGGTTCCGCAGGCTGGTTGGCCGGCAGGCGATGGGGAATCGGCCGGGCCGTGGGGGCACGGCGGCGGTGGGGTTGGCGGGAGCGATCCGGTCGGCTCGCCGTGGTCGGCTCCGCCCGGACGGCGGGTGCGGATCGGTGGGAGGTGGCGGGCCGCAACCGGGCCGCTGGCAGGGCGTTGGTGCGGTGCGAGGGCTGGTCCGGCCGGTACGCCGGGCCGCTGCCTGCGGCTGTGGCCCGGGTTCCGCGCCCGCGCGGCGCCGCCCCTCGCGCGGCGAATCCGCCGCCTCGCTGCCCCGTCGGTTCGCTGCCTCGCGGCCCGTGCCTCCTGCGCCGGCCGCGCCCGCTGCGTAGTCGCGCCTCCTGCGGTACGGCCCGGGCCGGCCCAGCGGCGCACGGGTACGGCGGCCCACGGTCACGGCGGTGTACGGGTAGGGCTGCCGTATCGGCCCGCCGGCCGCCGGCGACCGATAGCCCACGGCGTACGGGCCCCTCGGCGTACAGGGCGCCCCAAGGTCATGCCCCGCGCCCCACACCAAGCGGCGCCATGGCCGAAAGTGGACCCCGCGACGTGTCCGAGCGGCGGTCGGAACGTCGTACAGGGGTGGGTGCGGGCGGGCTTGGTGGGGGCCGAGGCTCGCTCGTGTGAGTGAATCCGGCGGGGACCGTACGGTGCGCGTTGGCAAAAAGGCGGAAACAGTGGTGCCCCGCTACGGCCTGTTCCTGTCATGCTGGAGGCGGCGCTTGGCGTTCGTTCGCGCCGTTCTCGACCCCACTCCAGGCACCCGGGCCGCCCGGACCCGTCTCCTTCCGTGCGGGCCGAGTCCCCCCTGCTCGCTCCTTCCTCTGCCCGCCGCAACTCGCTCCGACCGCGCCCACACAGCACCGCGCTACGCGCATCACATGCCCCCCACGCCCCCGCCGACCGACCCGGCCCGACCCCGTCGGCCACCCCCGTACCGCGCTGCGCCCCACCGGCGCCCGGGCATCCGGCCGCCCGGACCGCGCCGATCCGTCACCGTCCGCCGACCGAGGAGCGACGCCCGCGTGAGCCCAACCGTGAGCAGCCCCACGGCGCCGACGCCCGGGCCCGGCCCGCTGCACGCGGTCCAGGTGCTCGGCGGCGGCCCGGCCGACGACGGCGACCAGGTCAGGTCGCTGGCCGCGGGGTTGGTGGCGCGTGGTGTGCGGGTGACGGTGTGCGGGCCGCGCGATGCGGAGGAGAGGTACGGGTTCCGCGCGGCCGGCGCGCACTTCCTGCCCATGGGCCCCGGCCCGGGCGCGACCTCACTGACCGCGCTGCGCGCCTGCTGCGCCGATGCGGACATTGTCCACGCGCACGGCACGTCGGCCGGCCTGCTCGCCTCGCTGGGCCCGCCCGGGCGCGCCGCCCGGCTCGTCGTGAGCTGGCAGGCCACCCCGCCCGACCAGCCGGGCGCCAGGGCCGGGCTGCGCCGGCTCGCCGAGCGGCGCATCGCGCGCAGTGCCCGCGTCGTGCTCGCCGCCTCGGCCGACCTGCTCGACCTCGCGCGGGAGCGGGGCGCCCGGGACGCCAGGCTGGCCCCGATCGCCGCGCCGGCCGCCCCCCCGCCGCCCGTCGAAGACCCGCGCCAGCACAAGGCCAGGGCCGAACTCGGCGCCGTGGAGCGCCCGTTGCTGTTCACCGCGGGACCGCTCACCGACGACCAGGGCCATGACGTACTCCTGGACGCGGCGTGGGCCTGGCGTTCGTACGACCCGGCGCCGCTCCTGGTGATCGCGGGCGAGGGGCCGGCCAGGTCCCGGTTGCAGCACCGGATCACGGCCGAAGGGCTGCCGGTGCGGCTGCTCGGCCGCCGCACCGACACGACCGACCTGCTGGCGGCGGCCGACGTGGCGGTGGCGCCCGGCCGCTCGCAGGCCAGCACCACGTTCGCCAGGGACGCCCTGCACACCGGGGCGCCACTGGTGGCCACCACGGCCGGCGGCGTTCCCGAACTCGCCCGTGACGCGGCGCAATTGGTCCCCCACGGCGAACCCGAGGCGCTGGCCCGTGCCGTGCTCGGGCTGCTCGCCGCACCGGCCCGCAGGGCCGAGCTCACCGCGGCCGGCCGGGCCAGGGCCAGGCAGTGGCCGACCGCGGACGAGTCGGTCGCCCATGTGTTGCGCATCTACGACGAGTTGAGGTGATTCCCTGGACGGCCGCCGGGGCGAGCCGCAGCCGATTCCAGGAGGTCCCCGGGCGAGCTGTGAGCCGTGGGCGAGCCGCAGCCGGTCGCCAGCAGATTCCCGGACGAACCGCGGCCTCCAGACGAGTCGCCGGGCGGTCCCGGAGGAGCCGCCCCCCGGACGAGCCGCAGCCGCATTCCAGGAGGTCTCCAGGTTGAACCGCGAGCCCTGGACGAGCCGCAGTCGGACTCCAGTCGGCCCTCGGACGAGCCGTGCCCCCTGGACGAGCCGCAGCCGGATTCCAGCAGTTCCCCGGACGAGCCGCGCCGCAGGGGCGAGCCCTGGCCGGCCATCAGGCGATCCCCGCACGAGCCGCCTCTCCCGCACCGCACGAGCCGCAGCCGGACTCCGGCGGACCCCAGAGAACCGCGCCCCCAGGTAGGCCGCCGGGCGTCCCCAGGCGAGCCCCAGCGAAGTCCCCCGCGAGCGCCGGCGAAGTCCCCGTCAGGCGCGCCCCGCGCTAGGGCAAATGGCGCCTGGCCTGGAGGGCCAAACCCAGGGCGAGCACCGTGCGGGGCTCGTCCAGGTCGCTGCCGAGCAGGCGGGCGATGCGCGCCAGCCGGTCGTACAGCGTCTGCCGGTTCACATGCAGTTCGCGCGCCGTCTCCGCCTTCCGGCCCGCGTGTGCGAGATACGCCTCAAGCGTCGGCAGCAGCGGCGGCCTGGCCGTCCGGTCGTGGCTGAGCAGCGGGCCGATCATGCGGTGGACGAAGGCCGCCAGGTCGCCGTGTTCCCGCAGCCGCCACAGCAACAGGTCCACCTCAAGGCCGCGTACGTCGTGCCACGGCCGGTCGGGCAGCTCGCGGGCGGCGCTCGCGGCCGACGCCAGGTGCCGCAGCTCGGCGCCGACCGCGTCCCAGCCGCCGACCAACCCCACCACGACCACCGGCGGCCCCGACCTGGCCCCACGGTGCCCCAGCGCCGGGGCCTGCTCGGGCCAGGCGCGTTCCACCGCGGCCCGCAGCGCGCCGGTGACCCGCTCCGCCACCGCCGCCCGCTCGTCCGCCGCGCGCACCCCGACCAGCAGCGGCACCCGCGCCTCCGGCAGCCGTACGCCCAGCAGCACCGGCGCGCCCACCGCCGCCAACTCCTCGCCCAGCGCCCCGGCCAGCGCCGCCCAGTGGTCGCCGCCGTCGGGCAGTACCACCGCCGTGGGCAGCGCCATCACCATCGGCAACAGGGGGCCGTCGCCCGGCCGGAAGCCCAACACCCGGGCCTGCGCCGGCGCGTCAGCCGCCGTGATCCGCTCCTCGGCCAGATCGGTGAGGAAATCGCCCCGGCCGCGCGCCGCGAGCTCCTCCTCCTGCCGGGCCTGGAGCAGCACCAGGGCCAGCAGGTCCGCGGTGCGCTCGGCCGCCAGCCGGTGCACCGGCGCCAGCGGCCCGGCCGCCGGCAGCACCACCAGCCTGGCCCGTACGGCGCCGGGCCCCGGGCCGCCCCCTGGCACCTCCACCACGACGCTGCCGGCCGGGCCCGTCGCATCCGCGCCGGTGGCCGCCGCGCCCTGCCGCCGGCCGCGCAGCCCGTCCCACACCTGGAGCGGATCGGCGAGCGCCGGCCGGCCGGTGGGGCCCGCCGCGTACAACAGCCGGCCGTCCGTGCTCTCCAGGAACACCGGGTTGTCGGCGAAGCGGGCGAAGAGCCGCAGGATCTCGGGCACGCCGCCGCCGCGCAGCCGTACCTCGGTGCACTGCCGGTGCACCTCGTCGGCGCGCCGCAGCAGCGCGTAGTGCGCATGCACCAGTTCGGTGTGGATCTCCTCGGTGACCGCGACGAACGGCACCTCGCGGTGGAGTTGGACCAGCGGCAGCCCCAGCGAGCGCGCCGTGTCCACGACCGCGGCCGGCAGCGCGGTGAACTGCGAACCGAGCTCCACCACCAGGGCCGCGATGCCGCGCTCGGCCAGTGTGCGGACGAAGGCGCGCTGTTCGGCGGCCCTGGTGCCCAGGCCGATGCCGGTGGTCAGCAGCAGTTCGCCGCCCTTGAGCAGGGCGGCGATGGTGGGCGTCTCGCCCGCGTGCACCCAGCGCACCGGCCGCCCCAGCCTGTCGGCCGCGGTCAGCACCTCCGGCAGGCCGCGGCGCAGCGCGGGCAGCTCCAGTGCCCGCGCCACGGTGATCGCGGGAGGCTCGGGCACCGGCGGCGCGACCTCAGCCGCCGTACGCGCCCGAGGCGGTGAGCCGCAGGGCCGTGTCGATGAGCGGCACGTGGCTGAACGCCTGCGGGAAGTTGCCCACCTGGCGCTTCAGGCGCGGGTCCCACTCCTCGGCGAGCAGCCCGAGGTCGTTGCGGAGGGCGAGGAGGCGCTCGAAGAGCTTGCGGGCCTCGTCCACCCGGCCGATCATCGCCAGGTCGTCGGCGAGCCAGAACGAGCAGGCCAAGAACGCGCCCTCGTCGCCGGGCAGCCCGTCCAGGTTGTCGTCGCCGCTGCTGGTCGGGTAGCGCATGACGAACCCGTCCGGCGTGGACAGCTCGCGCTGGATGGCCTCGATGGTGCCGATGACCCGCTTGTCGTCCGGCGGCAGGAAGCCCATCTGCGGGATGAGCAGCAGCGAGGCGTCCAGTTCCTTGGAGCCGTAGGACTGCGTGAAGGTGTTGCGCTCCTTGTCGTAACCCTTCTCGCACACGTCGCGGTGGATGGCGTCGCGCATCGCGCGCCAGCGCTCCAGCGGGCCGTCCGCGTCGCCGGCTTCGATGAGCTTGATGGTGCGGTCGACCGCGACCCAGGCCATCACCTTGGAGTGCACGAAGTGCCGGCGCGGGCCGCGCACCTCCCAGATGCCCTCGTCGGGCTCGTTCCAGTGCTTCTCCAGGTAGCCGATCAGTTTGAGCTGGAGGACGCTCGCGTAGTCGTTGCGGGCCAGGCCCGTCATGTGCGCCAGGTGCAGCGCCTCGGTGACCTCGCCGTACACGTCGAGCTGGAGCTGTCCGGCCGCGCCGTTGCCCACCCGGACCGGCTGCGAGCCCTCGTACCCGGGCAGCCACGGCAGCTCCGTCTCGCCGAGTTCCCGCTCGCCCGCGATGCCGTACATGATCTGGAGGTTCTCCGGGTCGCCCGCCACCGCCCGCAGCAGCCACTCGCGCCAGGCGCGCGCCTCTTCGCGGTAGCCGGTGCGCAGCAGCGAGGAGAGCGTGATCGCGGCGTCGCGCAGCCAGGTGAAGCGGTAGTCCCAGTTCCGGACGCCGCCGACCTCCTCGGGCAGCGAGGTGGTGGGCGCGGCAACGATGCCACCGGTCGGCGCGTACGTCAGGGCCTTGAGCGTGATCAGCGAGCGGACCACCGCGTCCCGGTACGGGCCGTGGTAGGTGCAGTGTTCCACCCACTCGCGCCAGAACTCCTCGGTCGCCTCAAGGGCCGTCTCCGGCTCGGGCAGTGCGGGCGGCTCCTTGTGCGAGGGCTGCCAACTGATCGTGAAGGCGATCCGCTCGCCCGGCGAGATGGTGAAGTCGGAGTAGGTGGTGAGGTCCTTGCCGTACGTCTCGGCCGTGGTGTCGTGCCACACCGAGTCGGGCCCGGCGACGGCGACCGTCCGCCCGTCCACCTTGCGCACCCACGGCACGACCCAGCCGTACGAGAAGCGCATCCGCAGCTCGGAGCGGATCGGCACGCGCCCGCTGACGCCCTCCACGATCCGGATCAACTGCGGGGCGCCGTCGCGCGGCGGCATGAAGTCGATGACCCGCACGGTGCCGCGCGGGGTGTCCCACTCCGATTCCAGGACCAGTGAGTCGCCGCGGTACCTGCGGCGGTCCGCCGGCGGCGCCGGGGTGTCGGCCGGATGCGCCGGGCCGAGCCGCCAGAACCCGTGCTCCTCGGTGCCGAGCAGCCCCGCGAAGACGGCGTGCGAGTCGAACCGCGGTAGACACAGCCAGTCAGCACTGCCGTCCCTGTTGATCAAGGCGGCGGTCTGCATATCGCCAATGAGTGCGTAATCTTCAATGCGCCCGGCCACGTGCATCCCCATTCGAACGGCCGCCTCGCCCCGCGAGGCGCCTTGCGGTCTTGCGGTTCTGGATCTTGGACGAGCTGGTGCTCCGGAGGCAAACGGGGGGTGAAGTGCCACACCGGGTCGGCTCGCAGCGTGCGTCCGTGCAGGATACGTCGCACGGGCCCGATCCGTGGGAAGAGTCCCACATGGTGGCTGCCGCCGGGGGCGCTTGCGTGGTGGTGAGCTGGTGGGGTGTGCGGACGAGATGTGCGCGCCGTGTGAGCTCCCCGCGAGTCCCTTGGTATCGCCGCAGGTCACAGGGTTTCCGGGCAGCTTGTTCCAGAAGCTGGCGGGGTGCCACCGGGCGCGGCGACCCCGGGGCGCTGATAGCCTGGTATCCCGTGGAAACCGGTGGACACCTGGGCGACATTTCGGGTGACGCCGGACCGCTGCGACGGCACCGCCCCACACCTGGGACGCCGCCGGGCGCACCTCACTTCGCGATCCCACGGGAGCCCCCTCTTGGCACTGCCACCCACATCCATGACGACCAAGCACATCTTCGTCACCGGGGGTGTCGCCTCCTCCCTCGGCAAGGGGCTGACAGCCTCCAGCCTGGGTGCGCTGCTGAAGGCGCGGGGCCTGCGGGTCACCATGCAGAAGCTCGACCCGTATCTGAACGTCGACCCCGGCACGATGAACCCGTTCCAGCACGGTGAGGTCTTCGTGACCAACGACGGTGCCGAGACGGACCTGGACATCGGCCACTACGAGCGGTTCCTCGACGTCGACCTCGACGGCTCGGCCAACGTCACCACCGGCCAGGTCTACTCGCAGGTCATCGCCAAGGAGCGGCGCGGCGAGTACCTGGGCGACACCGTCCAGGTCATCCCGCACATCACCAACGAGATCAAGCACCGCATCCGGCGCATGGCCACCGACGACGTGGACGTGGTGATCACCGAGGTCGGCGGCACGGTCGGGGACATCGAGTCGCTGCCGTTCCTGGAGACCGTCCGCCAGGTGCGGCACGAGGTCGGCCGGGACAACGTCTTCGTCGTCCACATCTCGCTGCTGCCCTACATCGGCCCCTCCGGCGAGCTCAAGACCAAGCCCACCCAGCACTCGGTGGCGGCGCTGCGCAACATCGGCATCCAGCCGGACGCCATCGTGCTCCGCGCCGACCGGCACGTGCCGACCGCGATCAAGCGCAAGATCTCGCTGATGTGCGACGTCGACGAGGCGGCCGTGGTCGCGGCCATCGACGCCAAGTCGATCTACGACATCCCCAAGGTGCTGCACACCGAGGGCCTGGACGCGTACGTGGTGCGCAAGCTCGACCTGCCCTTCCGCGACGTTGACTGGACCACCTGGGACGACCTGCTCGACCGGGTGCACAACCCCGACCACGAGGTGACCGTCGCCCTCGTCGGCAAGTACATCGACCTGCCCGACGCCTACCTGTCGGTGACCGAGGCGATCCGCGCCGGCGGCTTCGCCAACAAGGCCCGCGTCAAGGTCAAGTGGGTCACCTCCGACGACTGCACCACCGAGGCCGGCGCCGAGCAGCAGCTCGCCGACGTGGACGCGGTCGTCATCCCCGGCGGCTTCGGCGAGCGCGGGGTCAACGGCAAGGTCGGCGCGATCCGGTACGCCCGCGAGAACAAGGTCCCGCTGCTCGGCCTCTGCCTCGGCCTCCAGTGCATCGTCGTGGAGGCGGCGCGCAACCTGGCGGGCATCGCCGGCGCCAACTCCACCGAGTTCGACTCGGCCGCCACCGACCCGGTCATCTCCACCATGGCCGAACAGCTCGACATCGTCGCCGGCGAGGGCGACATGGGCGGCACGATGCGGCTCGGCATGTACCCGGCCAAGCTCGCCGAGGGCTCCATCGTCCGCGAGGTCTACGCGGACCAGCCCTACGTCGAGGAGCGGCACCGCCACCGCTACGAGGTCAACAACGCCTACCGGGCCGAGCTGGAGAAGAAGGCCGGCATCGTCTTCTCCGGCACCTCGCCCGACAACAAGCTGGTCGAGTACGTGGAGTACCCGCGCGAGGTCCACCCGTACCTGGTCGCCACCCAGGCCCACCCGGAGCTGCGCTCCCGTCCGACTCGCCCCCCCCCGCTCTTCGCCGGCCTGGTGAAGGCAGCCGGCGCGCGCCAGCAGGAGGCGGCCGGCGCCGCCACGGCAGCGCCGGAGGCCGAGGGCACCGCCACCGCGTCGTAACGCGAGGCCGGACCGATACGGTTGCCGGGGTACGCGCCTGTCAGCAGGCACGTACCCGGGTGGCGTACCCGGGGCCGGGCGCCCGCCGCGCCCGCCGGGCCGCGACCGGCTCACCACCGCACAGCCAGCTCAGGAAGGCGCAACGATGGGCATCAAGGACACCGCCGAACAGTGGCAGGTCGTGACGAGCACGACGCCCTTCACCGGCAACAAGACCAGCGTCCGCACGGACGAGGTCGTCATGCCCGACGGCTCCACGGCCCTGCGCGACTACCAGGTCCACCCCGGCTCCGTCGCCGTCCTCGCCCTCGACGACGAGGGCCGCGTCCTCGTCCTGCGCCAGTACCGCCACCCCGTACGCCAGAAGCTGTGGGAGATCCCGGCCGGGCTGCTCGACGTACCGGGCGAGAACCCGCTGCACGCCGCCCAGCGCGAGCTGTACGAGGAGGCGCACGTCAAGGCCGCGGACTGGCGGGTGCTGACCGACGTCTACACCACCCCGGGCGGCTGCGACGAGGCCGTACGGATCTTCCTGGCCCAGGGGGTGTCGGAGGCCGACGGGGAGCGGTTCGAGGTCTTCGCCGAAGAGGCCGACATGGAACTGGCCCGGGTCCCGCTCGCGGAGCTGGCGCGGGGCGCGCTCGCCGGCGAACTGCACAACAACTGCCTGGTGGTGGGCGTCTTCGCGCTGCTGGCCGCGCAGGCGGGGGACGGCATCGACGCCCTGCGCCCGGCCGATGCGCCGTGGCCGGCGCGGCCGTTCGAGAACGCCTAGGACCGCGGGGCGACAGATGCGCGCCGGCGGGGCGGGCCCGGAGGGGAACGGGGGCACGCCGCCGGCCGCGCGGGGTCGGCGCGGGCCCGGGGCGCGCGGTCGATCCGATCAGGTGATGTTCGAGGCGGGTCCGCAGCCGGGGTCGCCCGGTGGGTGGGGGCCGGTGAACTAGGCTCGTGCCGCCCGGCCGCGCTCGTGGCCGGTGGCCGCGCGGGAACCGGGGTCGGCCCCGCCCCAGCCAGGGAAAAGGAGCGTGAGCCGTGGCCGAGCAGGCGGTGGACACCCGGGGGGACGTCCCGCCGGACGAGCCCGCGACACCACGACCCGAGGCACCATCGGGCGACATACGAACCCCGCCACCCGCCCAGGACCCGCCCCCCGACACCCGCCCCCCGACGGCACGGCAGGCAGCGGGTGAGCCACGCCCCGCGACCCGGGATGGTGACGCGGCTGCCTCGGCTGCCTCGGCCGCCCGGGAGCCGGCCGTCCAGGACTCGGCCGATGCTGGTTCTGTGGCGTCAGGTGCTGCGGGTACGGGGCCTGCGCCCGTGGGGGCTACGGAGGCCGCGGAGGCCCACGAGGTATCGGCGCCGCCGGCCGCGGCGGCCACGCGCCCCGCTCCGTCTTCCGTAGACCTGTCCGTGCCCGATTCCGCCGCGCCTCGTCCCGCCGCTGTGGACCCCGAGCCCGCGGACGCCATGCAGTCCCACGACGCACCGGAGCCGCCAGCCGCGGCGGCTGCCCGTCCCGCCCCGTCCCCCGCGGACCCCGCATCCCCCGCAGACCCCGCCACGCCCCCCACACCCAGCGAAACCCGCGCCGACGTGCCTGCGGGCCACCCGGCGCCGTCGGGCACCGCCCGACCCGGGCAGATCGTTGAGGCCGATGAGCCTTCGGAAGACCCTGACATCGTTGTGGCCGCCCGGGAAGGCGAGGCCGCTGGGGCGGCAGAGGACGCAGGGGCCGCCGCTTTGCCGGGTGTGTGCGGGGCGGCCGAGCCGCGTCGTACGGCTCCCCGTGCCGCCGCGGTGCCCGGGGCGGACGACCTCGCGGCGCCGGCCGCAGGACAGCCGCGGCAGGCGTCGCGCGTCGTACGGCGTGACGCGGGCGTGGACGTCGTCGGCCCGCCGGGGCGCTTCGCCGGGCGGCGGCGGGAGTTGGCCGGGCTGCGCGCCGACATCGACCGGACCGGCCTGGACACCCTCGCCGGGCGCAAGGCGCCGCGCAGCCGGGTGCTGCTCATCGCGGGGCGGCCGGGCTCGGGACGTACCGCGCTCGCCGAGGCGTTCATCGCCCGGGTCGCCCGCGACTACCCGGACGGGGTGCTGCGCGCCCAGTTGACCGCGCCGGACGGCGAGCCGGTGCCGATCGGGCGCAGCGCCCGCGACCTGCTGGTGGCGCTCGGCGTCGGCGCGGCGCCGGGCGCGGACGAGGACGAGCTGACCGAGGCGTGGGGGGGGGGGGGGCGGCGGGGGGGCGCGGGGGGGGGCCGGGGGGCGGGGGGGGCCCCCCCCCCCGCGCCGCCGCCGCCCGGCGCCC
>NZ_JBEHZD010000185.1:0-13304 GCF_040240285.1 Streptomyces sp. HSW2009
CCCCCCCCCCGCGCCCCCCCCCCCCCCCCCCCCCCCCCCCCCCCCCCCCCCCCCCCCCCCCCCCCCCCCGCGACCGGCGGCCGAGTGCTGCTCTACGAGCCCGACTGGCAGGACGAGCCGGTGGACTTCCTGGCCGCCGCCGGCCTTGAGTTCACCGCGACCCCGGGCGTGCGCACCGCGCGCCGGGCGCTGGCCAGCGTCGAGGGCGAGCCGCCCGCGCTCTTCGTCGGCGTCCAACTCGACCGCCCCGACCCGCAGGCCCAGGCGCAGGTGGCGGACGCGCTCGGCCGGGCGCTCGGCGCGGTCCCGGTGGCCTGGCCGGTGCAGTTGTTGCTGCTGGACATAGCCCAGGACCCGGTGGCGGACTGGATTCTGGGGCGTGTGCGTCCGTTCTTCGATCGGGACGTATGACGTCGCCGGTGAGCTGTCGACGGGGACTCGTAAGCTGGTTGGATGACCGGACGGGGCGTGCGATGGCGCCCCGCCCAGCGGCTGAGAGAAGGGGCGTAACCAGGTGAGCGCGGGCGCGGACAGGGGGGTGCGCAGCGACTCGTATCTCGGCGGCGGGCGAGGCGGGGCGGGTGAGCCCGCCGGGCGGGTCGAAGAGGCGCTGGGGCACGTCGCGCCCGGCCGCTTCGACGCGTACGAACGCCTGCTGCACGCCCTCGTCGACGGGCAGCTCTGGATGCTGCTGTGGCAGGGCGGGCCGGGTTCGCCCGACGCCCAGTACGGAAACATGGACATCGAAGGCCACGGCTACGCCCCCTGTGTGACCTCGCCGCGGGAGCTCGCGGCCAGCGGTTGGAGCCGCGCCCACGAGGTGGGCGGCGGCCGGCAGGTGGCCACCGCGCTCTTCCCCGACCGCTGGGGTCTGTGGCTCAACCCGCACGCCCCCGGCGGCGGCGTCGGCATCCCCTGGCTCGACCTGCGGCGGATCGCCACCGGCCTGGACCGACTGCCCGCAGGCCCCCTCCGGTTGAGCGAACCCACCATCGAACTGCACCAGTTCTACGCGCTGCTCGGCCAACACGCCCACCGCACGCCCGCCGTACGCTCCCTGCGTCGCGCCTGGGTGCAGCCCGCGCTCGGCAGCCCGTACCTGGCGATCGGCCTCGATCTGTACGACACGAGCCAAGGCGCCGTGGAATCCGTACGGTTGATGATGCGTCAGTCCATCGGTGCGGTGCCCGACGGGCTGCCGGTCTCCACGGTTGCGATGGCCGACGCGTACGACCCGGTGGCGATGTGGCTGCGGGCCAACAGCCGCCCCTTCTTCGACCGCGACCTCTACGGCCCGGCCCCCGCGCCCACCGCCGGATACGGCTACCCGCCCCAGCCCCAGCCGTACTGAGCCGCTGGCCGCTGCGCCCCGTGTGGGGGAGCGCTTTGCAAGGGGCGGGTGCTCCGCAGGTGGAAAGTGGCGTGGGTGTCGCGCGGGGTGCCCCGCGACCCCAAATCGACCTGTACCACCCCGCACTTCCGCGTACCACACCGTAGCGATCCCTACTGATCCGTACCGCCTTGCAAGGGTTGTCGCTGCCCGTAACGCCTCGTACGGCCTGGTGCTGTCCCGTACTACCTCACACCATCTCGTATCACCTCACACCATCTCGTACGACCTCGTGGCGTCCCGTACCGCCTCGTACGACAGTGAATCCCCCCTGGGCATCACCAGACGGCCAGATGCCCGCAGATGTCCGCGATGTGACCGCCGTACGGGGCGAGTTGGTCGGCGACGGGCCACATGTGGTCGCGGGGGCGTGGCCGGGAATGGGTGTGCGCCGGTGGCGCCCCGGTGTCAACCCCAGAAATGTTCGGCGGCCGGGTCGCCGCCGCCCGGGTGTGCGCCGGTGGCGCCCCGCCCCGTCCAGCGTGGCGCGAAGGAGGCTCTCCGTCCGGCCGCCGCATCGTCGAGCGGCCCGTCAGACGTGCTGATGGCGGGCGCGTACCCGGCCGGCGCCGCCCCGCTCATCCGTCAACACTGTTCGGATAACGGAACCTTCCTGGCCACATCACAGTTGCGCATCCATTACCGATGAGGTCTGGCGGGTGATCGCAGCAGCGTTGAAGACTCCCGCTCCAGGGGTCGTGTGGCGCGTCACACGATCCGAACGGGTGACGCGCTGCGAGTGAAATAACCGGTCCGTCCGCACTCGTGCACCGAACCCGTGCCAGCGTTCTCGCGCGGCGGCCCCGCGCCGTCGTGCGAAGGGACATCCGCAACCCGGCTCTCGCGCCACCGTTCGCGCAGCGCCCGTCCCGCTCGGCCCGCGTGTGCACCAACTCGGCAGTACCCGGCTCCACCGTCTGCTCAACCGCACGTCGCACCACCGCAGTCCAGCAGCCTCTGCACCAACTGATGTGAACCAAGCCGCTACAGCGGCGGTCGTGGGCCGGTCACTGCCGGCCCGAGAGGGGTCCCCACCACGATGACGGCACCACTGCACGACACGAGCGCGGAGAAGACCGCGGCTGTCGATGTCGCGGCTGACGCCCCGGCCAAGGAGATCTCCGGGCGCTCGCCCGCCCGCATCGCTTGGGCGCGGCTCAAGCGGGACAAGCTCGCGCTGGCCGGTGGCTGCGTCGTGCTGTTCCTCGTCCTGGTCGCGATCTTCGCCCCGCTGATCGTCAAGCTGCTCGGTCACCCGCCGAACGAGTTCCACGACGACCCCGGCACCGTCGACGCCCTGCTCGGCGGCCAACCGGTCGGCGACTGGGGCGGGATCAGCAAGGACTTCCTGTTCGGCGTCGAGCCGAGCAACGGCCGCGACACCTTCAGCCGGGTCGTCTACGGCACCCGGATCTCGCTGATCGTGGCGTTCCTGTCGGCCGTCGTCGCCGTCCTGCTCGGCACCGTCCTCGGCATCATCGCCGGCTACTTCGGCGGCATCGCGGACGCGATCATCAGCCGCACCATGGACCTGCTGCTGGCCTTCCCGCAGTTGCTGTTCATCCTGGCGCTGGTCTCCGTGGTGCCCAGCGAGCTGTGGGGACTGAGCGGTTCGGGCGTGCGCATCGGCGTGCTGGTCGTGGTCATCGGCTTCTTCGGCTGGCCGTACGTGGGCCGCATCGTGCGCGGCCAGACGCTGTCACTGCGCGAACGCGAGTACGTGGAGGCCGCCCAGAGCCTGGGCGCCGGACGCCGCTACATCCTCTTCAAGGAACTGCTGCCCAACCTGGTCGCGCCGATCACGGTCTACATGACCCTGATGATCCCGACCAACATCCTCACCGAGGCCGCCCTGAGCTTCCTGGGCGCGGGCGTCAAGCCCCCCACTGCCTCCTGGGGCCAGATGCTGTCGACGGCGGTGCGCACCTACGAGATCGCACCCATGTTCATGATCTTCCCCGGCCTGGCCATCTTCGTGACCGTGCTGGCCTTCAACCTCTTCGGTGACGGCGTCCGCGACGCCCTCGACCCCAAGGGGAACCGTTGACCCCATCGCCCCACTCGCAGTGCAACAACGCTAGGCAAAGAAACGTCACCACCACGGAGGTTGCGAGATCGTGACAACCCATCGCACATCGAAGCGCAGACTGGCCGTAGGGTCGGCCGTCGTCGTCGCGGCTCTGCTGACCACCGCTGGTTGCGGAGGCGGTGACGACAAGAAGAAGGGCGACGGACCCGGCTTCAACGCCGCGCAGAACAAGATCGCCAACCCTTCCGACAAGAAGGGCGGCACGCTCAAGTTCATCGGCACGCAGGACGCCGACTCATGGGACCCGCAGCGCGGCTACTACGGCTTCGTCTGGGACTACGCGCGCTTCTACACGCGTCAGTTGATCACCCACAAGTCGGCCCCGGGCGAGCAGAGCCAGGAGCTCGTGCCCGACATGGCCACCTCCCGGGCCAAGATCAGCGACGGCGGCAAGCGCTACGAGTTCACCCTGCGCCCCGACCTGACCTGGCAGGACGGCAAGCCGATCACGTCCAAGGACGTCAAGTACGGCATTGAGCGGATCTGGGCCCAGGACGTGCTGTCCGGCGGCCCGATCTACCTCAAGGAGGTCCTCGACCCCAAGGGCGAGTACAAGGGCCCGTACAAGGACAAGGACCCGAACAAGCTCGGCCTGAAGGCCATCGAGACGCCGAACGACACCACCATCATCTTCAAGTTGCCCAAGCCCAACGGCGACTTCGAGCAGATGCTGGCGATGCCGGCGGCCTCCCCGGCCCGCGCGGACAAGGACACCGGCTCGCGCTACGGCCAGAAGCCGTTCTCCTCCGGCCCGTACCAGTGGGTCTCCTACACGGCCAACAAGTCGATGGAGCTCACCCGCAACCCCAACTGGAAGCAGAGCTCGGACCCGGTCCGCAAGGCGCTTCCGGACAAGGTCACGCTGACCCTCATCAGGAACTCCGATGAGATGGACAAGCGCCTGATCAAGGGCGACTACGACGTTGACCTGAACGCCACCGGCATCGGCCAGGCCGGCCGCGTGGAGGCGCTGCGCAAGCACCGCGGCAACCTGGACAACCCGCTCACCGGCTTCATCCGGTACGCGGTCTTCCCGCAGGACGTCGAGCCGTTCAACAACATCGAGTGCCGCAAGGCCGTCATCTACGGCGCCGACAAGAAGTCGCTCCAGACCGCCCGCGGCGGCCCGCAGGCCGGTGGCGACATCGCCACCAACATGCTCCCGCCGATCGTCAAGGGCTCCGACCCGAAGTACGACCCGTTCGGCGCGGTCGCCAACGGTGGCGCGCCCGACGTGGCGAAGGCCAAGGACGCGCTGAAGAAGTGCGGCAAGCCCGACGGCTTCAAGACCACCATCGCGGTGCGCAACAACAAGCCCGTCGAGGTCGCCACCGCCGAGTCGCTCCAGGCGTCGCTGAAGAAGATCAACATCCAGGTCGAGATCGAGCAGTACGACGGCTCGCAGACCTCGGGCATCATCGGCAACCCGGAGTACGTGAAGAAGCACAACTTCGGCATCATCATCATGGGTTGGGGCCCGGACTTCCCGACCGGCCAGGGCTTCTCGCAGCCGCTGGTGCACAGCAAGTACATCCTGGACAACGGCAACAACAACTACAGCATGCTCAACGACCCGAAGATCGACCAGCTCTTCGAGAAGGCCCAGGCCGAGCTGGACGAGAACAAGGCTGCCAGCATCTACACCGAGATGAACAAGCTGGTCTCCGAGCACGCCGTCTACCTGCCGTTCGTCTTCGAGAAGAACATCATCTGGCGCAGCAGCCGACTCACCAACGTCTACACGTCCGACGCCTACAACGGCCGTTACGACTACCAGGCGCTCGGTGTCGTCAAGTGATGATCACCCCCACCCGTATCCGCAGGTCTGGCGCTTGGCCAGCCGCCCCCCGGCGCACCCGCCGCTAGGCACGAAGGGCAGGTGAGGGCCGCGTACCGCGGCGGGGGGGGGGGGGGGGGGGGCGGGGCCCCCCCACGACCAGCGCCGCGCGCACTACCTGGCGCTACGGGCCGCGGGGGCACCCGGCTCACCGGAGTAGCCGCCCCGCCCCGACGGGCCCGGCCCACTCCAACCGACCCGCTCCACCCCTGGCACCCCAGGCACCCCAGGCACCCCAGGCACCCCAGGCACCCACGAGAGGTAGCTCACACCCGTCCCCGTCACACCGCTCCGCGCCATTTCGTCACAGGGGTGTAGCCACCGAGAACGACACGGGAGTGAACGATGGATGCTCGGTTGAACTTCTTCGCAAGCCCGCAGGCGATGGCGTCCGTGAAGCACCTGATCGCGGCCGGCAAGGTGTTCGCGGACGGGCCGTTGCCCACGGCGACAAGGGAGTTGGTGCTGTTGCGGGTGAGCCAGATCAACGGCTGTGCCCGCTGCGTCGAGATGCACACCAAGGAGGCCGAGCACGAAGGGGAGAGTTCGGCGCGGCTGCACCTGGTCGCGACCTGGCGGGAAGCCACGCTCTTCACCCCCGCCGAGCGGGCCGCGCTCGAACTCGCCGAGGAGGGCACCCGCATCGCGGACGCGGCCGGCGGGGTCTCCGACGAGGTGTGGGCCGAGGCCGCCAAGCACTACACGGAGGCCGAACTCATCGCCCTCACCGGCATCATCGCCGTCACCAACGCCTTCAACCGGTTGAACCTCATCACCCAGCAGCCGGCCGGCGACTACGTGGTCGGCCAGTACGCCCACCTGTCGTAACCGGCAGCGGGCGGCCCGGCCGGGCACACCCCACCCGGCGGTGCGCCCGGCCGGCGAGCACCACGCCCGCTCCCCGGCCACGACCGCGTACGGAAGAAGAACGGTTGAAGAGGGAGCCGGCACCGGCAGTGCCGGCCCCGGGCAAGGAGCGGGCGCGTCGGCCCCCACGGGGGAGGGGGGCCGAAGGATCGCCGGGCCGGACCGCGCGACGGGGGTGGTCCGGCCCGACGACGCACCGCGCGCCGGGCCGGGGACGGGCGCGCGGTACGGGCGACTCCGGGTAGGGCCGGCTGCGGTACCGGCGGCTACCGCCCGGCCACCGCCCCGCCGCCGGTCTCCACGTCGTCCGCGATCTGCTCGTGATGGCGGATGACCTCGGCGATGATGAAGTTGAGCAGTTTCTCGGCGAACCCCGGGTCGAGCTTGGCGCTCCCGGCGAGTTCGCGCAGCCGGGCGATCTGCCGGGCCTCCCGCGCCGGGTCGGCCGGGGGCAGCTTGTGGTCGGCCTTGAGCCGGCCCACCCGCTGGGTGCACTTGAAGCGCTCGGCGAGCATGTGCACGACGGCGGCGTCGATGTTGTCGATGCTGTCCCGCAGCCGCGACAGTTCGGCACGTACCGCCGCGTCGTCCACGGCGGAGGTGTCGGCTCCGGCGGCGGGTGGCCCGGGCGGGCCCGGCGGGGTGCTGGGTACGGACGGATCAGGCTGGTCGTTCATGGCGTGGGTCTCCCGATGCGGTCACGGGCGGCAAACGGCGCCACGCTAACAGGGCACCCGCCGACGTGATCGCCCACCCGGCCACCGCACGACGGCCCACGGCCCGACCCACCGCCCACGCCCGCGTCCGCGCCGTACGACGCACCAGGCCCGCCCCCCGAGAAGGCGCGGATGCCAGGCCCGAGCGCCCCGCCCCGCCCCCACCCGCGGGGGCCCGCACCAGAGCGCATCCCTGCGGGCAGGCAGCGGCGCGTCATGCCGATGCCGCGCGGCAGACCGGTGCGGTGGGGCAAACCGATGCGGTGGGGCTACCGACCCCCGGATGTCCGACGGCGGGGTCCGGACCACGCGCACGCCCTCGGCCCGTTCGACCCCGCACCCGCCACCGCACCGCGCGCCGCACTGCACCACGCCCCGGGACACCGTCCGCGCGGGGCCGGGACCAGCGGCGACGACCGGTCACGACCCCGCGGGGATGTGGCGGAACCTGCGCTACCGGCCGACGGCGAGCGGGCGGGCTGCTACCTCGGGACACGGGGGCAACCACCCACCGGGCCGGCGGGCCAGCAGGACCGACAAGCGCAAGGCAGGGCCGGCCAGGCTGACAGGGCCGGCAAAGGGGACCTCCTCGTACGGCGTCCGCACCCCCCCACACCCACCCGCGCTGCGGGAGCCGCGGCCGGTCGGGGGCGGGGCGGTGGACTCCCGGCCGCGCCCCGGGCAGGCTGCCCTGATGATCGCGAAACTCCAGTGCACCGTCATCGACTGCCCCGACCCCACCGCGCTCGCCACCTTCTACGGGCACGTCCTGGGCCGGCACCCGGTCACCGACGACGCCACGTGGACGACCCTCACCGCACCCGACGGCCAACAGATCGCCTTCCAGCAGGTCGCCGACCACCGCCCGCCGCGCTGGCCCGACCCGGCCCACCCGCAACAGTTCCACCTCGACTTCGAGGTCGAGACGCGCGAAGACGTCATCCGCGCCCGGCACGAGGTGGAGGCCCTGGGCGCCACCTTCCTCCACGACTCCGGCGGCGCCCGCTCCGGCTTCCTCACCTTCGCCGACCCCGCTGGCCACCCGTTCTGCCTGTGCTACGGCCAGGGCCTGCCGCCCGCGGCGGACGCGGGCTGAGCGCGCCCCGCCCGGCCCCCGCGGACGTCACCGCGCGCACGCCCGCGGGGGCGATCAACCCGCACACCGAGCCGGCGGCGATCCGGGATCACCGCCCGCGCGCCCGCGGGGCGACGGCCCGCCGCCCCCTCACCCCCCGTACACCACCTCGCCGTCGAACACCGTCATCCCCACCGGCACCTCGGCGATCTCCGCCGGCGGCGTGGTCCGCAGGTCGGCTTCGAGAACGCACAGGTCGGCCACCTTGCCCACGGTCAGCGAGCCCTTCCAGGACTCGGCGGCGTCCTGCCAGGCGCCGCCGGTGGTGTACGCGGCCAGGGCCTGGTCCAGGGTCAGCCGCTGGTCCGGTCCGTGCACCTCGCCGCAGGCGCCGATCCGGGTGGTCAGCGCGCTGACGCCGGCGCGCCAGTTCGGCGGGTTGACCGGGGCGTCGGAGCTGCCGACGAAGGGGACGCCGGCGTCGACCGCCGAGCGCCAGGGCACGAACGCGTCGCCCTCCGGGCCCTGCGCCGCCCCGTGCACCACGTTGGCCCAGCTCTGCGCCTGCGGGCCGAAGCCGATGCCGTGCTCGGCCAGCGTGGGCAGCAGGCCGGGCGGGGTGAACGGGCCGTGCATCAGGACGTGGCGGGGCTCGGCGCGCGGATGGCGGCGTACCGCATCCACGAACGCGGCGACGACCGTGGGCACCCACCGGTAGCAGTGCACGCCCACCTGATAGCCGGCGGCGTGCGCGATGCGGATCATCTCGGTGAGCTCGGCGGCCCGCTCCTCGTTGGTGGCGCCTTCGACGAGCAGGTCGCCGCCGCTGTCCGAGAACAGCTTGACCCCGCGCACCGCGAGCCGCCGCGGGTCCACCCCGGTCGGCGGCGTGAACGCGTCGAGCGCGGCCCGCACGGCTGCGGCCGAGCCGCCCGACTGCGAACAGGGCAGGAACAGCGTGTTCACCCGCGCCCGCAACCCGCCCGACCTGGCCAGCTCCGCGTACGCCGCCAGGGTCTCGGTGCCCTGCGTGCCGCCGCCGAGCCCTTCGCCGCCGGGGCCGAGGCCCGGATCGGTGAAGCTGGTGATGCCCTGCGCGTGCAGCCGGGTGACCGCGTCCGCGATGGCCTCCTTGCGCCGCTCGCGGGGCCAGGGCGGCAGGATCAGTTGGACCAGGGCCTGCGCCCCGTACCGCAGGACGCCGGTGGGGCGCCCGTTCGCGTCGTACTCGACGCCGGGCGTCCGCGGGGCGTTCGGCCCGGCGTCGACGATGCCGGCCAGCGCCAGGGCGCGCGAGTTGACCGCGCTGACGTGGTAGCCGCTGTCCTGGAGGAAGACCGGGTGGTCGGGCGAGACGCGGTCCAGGTCGTCGCGGTTCGGGCCGCGCTGGTCGGTCAGCCGGCTCGGGTTCCAGCCGGAGCCGCGCACCCACTGCCCGGCGGGCACCCGCGCGGTCTCTGCGGCCACCGCGGCAACGATGTCGGCGATCGAGCGCACCGCGCTCGGACCCAGGTCCAGCGCGTACGGCGGCAGGTTCAACCGGTAGACGGCGGTGTGCAGATGGGTGTCGTTGACGCCCGGCAGCAGGGTGCGGCCCCGCAGGTCCACCACCTGGGTGCCGGCCCGCGCGAAGGCCCGGGCGCCGGAGTCGTCGCCGACGTACACGATCGTGCCCGCCCGGACGGCGACGGCCGACGCGCTCGGCCGCGCCGGGTCCATCGTCCGGACGTCGCCGTTGCGGAACACCAGGTCGGCAGGGCCGTCCCCGGCCGCGGCCCGCTGCGAGGCGGCGGCGAACGCCGGCCCCGCAGCGGTGAACAGCGAGGCCGCGGCGGCGGCGCCGAACAGCCGGCCGGCGTTACGCCGGGTCAGCCCCGCCGCGGCCCGACCGGCGCCGGCACCGGCACCGGCAGACTCGGGTACGGCGCCTTCGGGCAGGACGCGTTCGGAAGTGGCGCGTTCGGAAGTGGCGTGGTGCGCGCCGGCGCGGTCAGCACCAGGACGTTCGGCACCGGGGCGTTCGGAGGCGGCACGCTCATCAGACGCAGACATCGGACAGGTCTCCCGTTCGGCGAGTAGGGACGTGCGATGGCCGAGCAAACGAATGTCCGGATGATCAGTTGGCGGTCAGCACCACGTCAAGCATCCCGACACCGCGTCGACTTGATGTGACCACCTGGCTCAACTCGACATTCCTGGCCGCTGTCAGGCATCGCGCACGGGGCCGCGGCCGAGGGCGCCCGCCCATCCCCCACCCCGGCCCCCTCCGAGACCGCCCGGGTCCACGACCACCACCCAGTTCGTACGCACCGGACTCCCCCACCCCGACCACACCAACCCGCACCGCGCCCCCACCCCCGTGACACCATGCGCCCCATGCCACCCACACCGCCCGCACAGCCGTCACCGCAGCCACAGCCCTCACCGGAGCCGCCGCCGCAGTCGGCCGTCCCACCGTTCAGCGCGGCCCTGCACGCCCGGCTCGGATCGCCGCGCGAGCCCGAACTGCTGGAGTCCAGCCCGCGGTCACGGGTCTGGCGGGTCGCGTTGGACGCCGGGACCGCGGTGGTCAAGCAGGTGGTGGACGGGGTGGACGCGGCGGACGCCGATGAGCGGTACGGGCGCGAGGTGGCCGCCCTGCGGATGGCCGGGCGGGCGGTGGACCCGGTGGTGCCCGCGCTCTGGGGCACCGACCCCGAGCAGCGGCTCATCGTGCTCGAACACCTCACGCACCGGCCGCCGGCGCCGGACTGGATCGTGGCCTACGCGCGGGCGCTGGCCCGACTGCATGCGAGCGCGGGGCCCGAGGTGACCGACGCGCTGCCGCGGTGGCAGGGGCCGACGGAAGCCGACGTCGCGGCGTTCCTCGCGCTGGCCGACGCGCTCGGGGTGGCGGTCGCGCCGGGCGTGGCGGACGAGTTGCACGCACTCCTTGTGCGGCTGGCCGCGGCGCCCGGCCGGGCCCTGCTGCACGGGGACCCCTGCCCGGGCAATGACCTGCACACCGCGTGCGGCGTCAGGTTCATCGACCTGGAAGGGGCTTCCTGGGGCAGCGGCCTGGTCGAACTCGCCTATCTGCGCATCGGCTTCCCCACCTGCTGGTGCGTCACGGCGGCCGAACCCGCGTTGCTCCAGCGGGCCGAGGGCGCCTACGCCGACACCTGGCGCGAGCTGACCGGCGAACCGCTCGACCCGGACCTCACCGACGCCTGCGCCGGCTGGCTGAGCCGCGGCGACGCCCTGGGGCAGCGGGCCCTGCGGGGCCCGGTCGACCAGTTGGCGCGGCTGGTGCACGAGGACTGGGAGTGGGGCACCTGCACGGCACGCCAGCGCCTCCTCCACCGGCTCGCCGTGGTGGCTGAACTAACCGAGGAATCGCGTGTGTTGAGCGCGTTCGGCGCCCTGTGCCACACCCTGCACCAGCAGGCGCGGGACCGCTGGCCCACCCTGCTGCCCGTACCGACCCGCCGCCCCTGACCACCGGCACCGTCGGGGCCCGGCCCACGCGCCGGGGCGCGGGCCCGCCGCGTACCGGAACCAACCGGAAACACAGCCCGGCGCACCCGGCCGGACCACACGCCAGGGACACGGCCCCCGCACACCGGGGACACGGCCGCCCCACGCACCAGGCACACAGACGGGCCGCGCCCGGGAGGGGGCGCGGCCCGTGCCGTACGGAGGTGCCGTCAGCTCGCCGGTGACCGCCGGTCGCAGGTCACCCGGCGTGCCGGGTCAGCGGCGGAGCGAGCTGGCCGCGGACTTGATGGCCGAAGAGAAGTAGCTCACCTGGGTGTAGACACCGGGCTTGCCGGCGCGGGCGCAGCCCTCGCCCCAGCTCACGATGCCGACCTGAATCCACTCGCCGGCGCCGTCCTTGCGGAACATCGGGCCACCGGAGTCACCCTGGCAGGTGTCGACGCCACCCTGCTGGAGGCCGGCGCAGATCTCCTCGTTGGCGATCAGACCGCTGTACGAGCCGCCCGCGGCCTTGCAGGTCGCGTCGCTGATGAAGGGCACCTTGGCCTTGAGCAGGTAGCGCTGCTGGGCACCGCCCTCGCGGTTGGCGCCCCAACCCGCGATGTCGAAGGTGCCGTTGTCGTACGTCGAGTTGGTGGCGATCTTCAGGGTGGGCTGGTTGATCGGCTTGGCCAGCTTGATCAGGGCCCAGTCCTTGCCGTTGCCGTTGTAGCCGGGGGCCTGGAGCACGCGCGTGGACTTGACCTTCACCGCGCTGGAGCTCTGGAGGTCCACGGCACCACCGGTGACGGTGATGCTGGTGTTGGGGCCGCTGCCGTCCACACAGTGCGCGGCGGTCAGCACGATGTCCTGGGCGTAGAGCGCGCCACCACAGCCCATCGACAGCCGGACCATGAACGGGAACTCACCCTGCGCGGCCCGGGTGCCACCCACGACCCGGGTGCTCGGACCGCTCGGGTCGCTCTGCGCCATGGCGGTGCTGGGGCTCAGGCTGACCGCGGCCAGCGCAACGGCGCCCGCGACGACGCATCTCTTCAGGTGCTTGATGAGCTTCAACGGATGTCCTCTCGTGGGTGGTTAGCACACAATTGGCAGAATCATGACAACCAGAATCCGGTTACCGCTGCCACAACACATCCCTGAAGCGTGGAACAGCGGACCGCACGACGTCCGGATTCATTGGAACAAGACCGTGAAAGTGCCGCTCGAATTATGTGGAGCCTGTGCACGCGCTGGCAAGGGTCATGTTCCAGACACCACAGAAGATTTTCCAGACAGATTCCACAGGCGGCGCTGGCGCCTGCCGCATTACCGGGCATGCATAGCGATCACCTCGCGCCGCACTCTCCGCTATGCGGACACAAGGGGTTCAACAGGCCCCCGAACCGGCCCCGCACCGCCCCGCGAGCAACCTCAGCGATGCGCCATCACCGCAGTTCAGAGCGGGCGAGAAGCACCACACGAGCAAGCCGGCAGCAGCCCCCGAAACCGCGCGTTCCGGGCCAGTCACCCCACGCCCCGACATCGCCCGAAGGCCCCAAAGGCTCATTACGAGAAAGCCGTTGGAGGCGTTCATGGAAATGCAGTAGAGGCGAAACACCACACCGCAATCCATGGCCGACAATGCCCGCTCACCGTAAGCGGGCATGCGAAATTCCACGTACGCGAAATGCGCGTACGCGGAATTGATCGGGCGTCCGTCGGGCCGTTCGCAGCGCGGAACGGGCAACGGGGAACGCGGCGGCCGCCCCCCCCCCGGGGGGGGGGGGGGTGGGTTTTTACCCTCTTGCGCGGCCCGCGCTAAGGCGTTTGGTGGTGTCGGGGGGGGCCCGATCGGTTAAAAAAAAAGGGGG
>NZ_JBEHZD010000186.1:0-13264 GCF_040240285.1 Streptomyces sp. HSW2009
GGCCCCTGCCCGGCTTCCGCCGCCTGCGCGTCGTACGCCGCCGGGGCAGCAGGCGCCGAAGCCGCCCCGCCACCGCCCGCCGGCCAACTCCCGGGAGCCCCGGCGCCCACGTCCGGACCACCACCGGGCTGCCCCGCGGGCGTGCCCGCACCCGGCTGCGCCCCGGGGACGGGAGCCGGCGCCCCGGCCCCCGGCACCACGCCCGGCACGGCCGCCGGCACGCCGTGCCCCTCGGGCCCCGGCACGTACCCCATGGCCGGCATCCCCGCCGGCGGACCGACGAGACTGCCGCTCAGCGCGCTGCGCTCCAGCTTGTCCAGCCGGGCCTGCACGGAGCGCTCGTCGTCGAACGCGGCGGGCAGCAGCACGCGCGCGCAGATGAGCTCCAACTGCAACCGGGGCGAAGTGGCCCCGCGCATCTCCGTAAGACCCTCGTTGACCAGGTCGGCTGCGCGGCTCAGCTCGGCCGCGCCGAACACCGACGCCTGCGCCTGCATCCGCTCGACGACGTCCACGGGGGCGTCGATGAGCCCCTTGGTCGCCGCGTCCGGCACGGCCGCCAGGATCACCAGGTCCCGCAGCCGCTCCAGCAGGTCGGCGACGAACCGCCGGGGGTCGTTCCCCCCTTCGATGACCCGGTCCACGACCTCGAACGCCGCGGCCCCGTCATCCGCGGCGAACGCGTCGACGACCGCGTCCAGCAGCGACCCGTCCGTATAGCCGAGCAGCCCCGTCGCCATGGCGTACGTCACACCGTCGTCGGCGGCCCCCGCCAACAGTTGGTCCATGACGGACATCGAGTCCCGTACGGACCCCGCGCCCGCCCGTACGACCAGCGGCAACACCCCGTCCGCGACCGGAATGTCCTCCCGGCCGCACACCTCCGCCAGGTACTCCCGCAGCGTGCCGGGCGGCACCAGCCGGAACGGGTAGTGGTGCGTACGCGAGCGGATGGTCCCGATGACCTTCTCCGGCTCGGTGGTGGCGAAGATGAACTTCAGATGCTCCGGCGGCTCTTCGACCACCTTCAGCAGGGCGTTGAACCCCGCCGAGGTGACCATGTGCGCCTCGTCGATGATGTAGATCTTGTACCGGCTGGAGGCGGGCCCGAAGAACGCCTTCTCCCGCAGGTCACGCGCGTCATCCACGCCACCGTGCGAGGCGGCGTCGATCTCGATGACGTCGATCGAACCCGGCCCGTTGCGCGCCAGGTCCAGACAGGACTGACACTCCCCGCAGGGCGTCGGCGTGGGACCCTGCTCACAATTGAGGCAGCGCGCGAGGATGCGCGCACTCGTCGTCTTCCCACAGCCGCGCGGCCCACTGAAGAGATACGCGTGGTTGACCCGGTTGTTCCGCAGCGCCTGCTGCAAGGGGCTGGTGACATGCTCCTGCCCGATGACCTCGGCGAAGGTCTCGGGGCGGTAGCGACGGTAAAGCGCGAGGGACGACACGCATACGACGATATCGGCCCGCACTGACAACCGGCCCAACCCCCAGCCCGGCCCCACCCCACCGAGCCCCGGCGAACCTCGGCCCCAACGCAAGCGCCCCCCACGCACCCGCCAGAGCCCACTTACCCTTGCTGCCTTCCGGCCCTGGGGGAGTTAGGTGAGATAGCGCCACGTGAGGGGCTGGCCCCACCTTAGCGGATCCCACCCCCACCCGTGACCGCCCCCACCCCCTCGGAACCGGGTTCGCGAGCACTGCTTGCCGTCTTGTATTGTTTGCCGCGGAGGATTCGCCTAGTGGCCTAGGGCGCACGCTTGGAAAGCGTGTTGGGGGCAACCCCTCACGAGTTCGAATCTCGTATCCTCCGCACCTCGCCTGAACAGGCGAAACGAAGGGTCCCGCTGGTCTCCAGCGGGACCCTTCGTCGTTGTGCTCAGCCGCCGGTGTCCTGGTCTTTGTCCACGGAGGGCGTTCCGATGCGATGCCGTCCCGGGATGGAGGCTGGTTTCCTGCTCTCCCCAGATGGCGACCGCGATCTTCCGGGCCGCATCCTTGAGCATGGCGTCCGGCACGTGGAGGTACCGGGCCCGCCCCCTCGCGGATGTGACCGGCTCCCAGGGCACGACCTGATCAATAACGCGATCTGGGCGATCCGGAAACACCAAGGAGCTTGAGCACGATGGCGGCGGTTTGCCGGCCGTCGTGCAAGCGAGCGTCCCACGCCTCCGTGTGCCTCTTTCCAGTGGTGATAGTCCGTGTTCGGACTGAGCGGCCCACCGAGCGACTTGGTGAACACATGGTCCGACTCGGTCCACAGGTTCCCACCCGCGCATCCCTGGAGCCTGCATGTCCTTGTGCCCGCGCAGCATCCGCACCACGGGCCCGGCAAGGGCACTACCCGGCGCCCCACTCCCGACTTGGTGTTCTTGCCTCCCGCCGAACGCTCGTGCTGCGGGCAGTCATCCACCTCGATCAGCGGTCTCTGGCCTCTTTGATCGAGTAGGGCTCGGTCCCGACCGTTTCCGCCTGCGCTCACGGGGGCTTGGCTAGTCCGGCAGTGTGTTCGCAGCGTCATCACGCCGTGCCGCCTCACCGAAGCCGGTCCGCGCGGTGCGATGGGCTTGGTGACCGGTAGCAGGCCTGCTGCTGGTCTTTCCCCTCCGGCACCACGCTCATCGGGCCACGGCCGGGCGCCGTCCCTGAGTTGAATCTCCGTCGCGGCCGGCCAGGGCGTGTGGCGCCTCCATGGCCGTGCCAAGTGACTCCTAAGGAACGGTCCGCGGGCGCCACCTGCGGCGCGCACTGCGACGGAGCTCGCCCTCCCCGGCCCCACATGTTCTCCACGCGTTCCAAGAGGGTGTGGCCGAATCCAGTCACGCGCCCCTTATGCGTACTTGTACGCGCTCCCCGGTGGTTCCTTATCGTCCGAAGGCCACATCACACGGCAACGGCAGAAAGGCGCCAGTGAACGCGGACGAAACCAAAAATGCTGCCGAGATCCTGGATGGACTGAGCATCACCTCCAATATTCAGGTCCGCACATCTCACGGTCTCACTTCCGAGGTCAACAAGGCTGCTGCGGACGAAGACAAGAAACGAGCGGAGGACGGACGAGGCCCTCTGCGTAGGCGCACCTATTACAGAGCCATTCAGAAAGCACCACGATCATTGCCGATGACTCCATGGCAAATCCTGCACGCCATTGGCCTCGGCGCTGCGGCAGCCCGTCAGGGCGCTGGCCGAGGACTCGCCGAGCACTGGGGCAGCCTGCGCTACAGCCAGGCGCTGGAAGCGAATCGAGGCCGATTCCTACAGTTGTCGGCCGAGGGGCGCGATCTCCTGCGCTCCTACAAGGCCACGCAGTCCGGAGAGATCGGCACCGGCTTCGCCTCGCTGCTGGCCGAGCACATCGTCAGGTCCCGGTACCCCGACCACTCGGTTTCCGTGATCCCGGCGGACATCGCCCTGAAAGCTGGTTGGACACTGCGCAGCACCGGGGCCGGGCCTCGCCCGGAACCGTTACAGCGACGCCCCCACTTCATCGTCGAAGCCTGGCAGCCCGGACAACCGTCCAAAATCTTCCTAGTGTCGTCGAAGGGGACCCACAGCAGCGTTCACCAGGTGTACAAGCAGCTCAGCACCGCCAGTGCCCACGCGGAGTCGGTCCACGTCGGGCCCTACGGCACCGTCCCCTACCTGCTCATAGGCACCGAGATCCCAGCCAAGGAGAGTCTCGCCCTGCACGTCCTGGAAGCTCCAGGCACGACTCTGCTCCGTCCGCCCGGCGAGAAGCGAGGAGTCGACCTCGACCTCGCGCTCGAGCAGAAAGAGTTCATGCCCGATGCCGTGGTGCCCGCCGAAGGTGGCAGAGCCACGATTCCTGGGTTCCAGGTACTGCCCGAGTCCTTCGCCTGGTTCAGCATCGTGCTGGCCCGGACGGAAGCAGCCGCACTCACCGCCTTCACTGGGGGCGGCGAACCCACTGCCCAGTATCTGACCAGAGAGCAAGGGCGACGCCATTTCAAACATGACGTCCACGCCAAAACGGCCAAACTGCGAGATGCAGAGCACCACATCCATGGCATCGAGTTCGTCGGCACCGACCACATCTACCGCCTTAACGGCACTCGCGTAGAGGCGTTCTCTGGGCTCAAGAAGAGTCTGTACGTGCATCTCCGCGACGGGCACGTCAACGAATACCGACGCGAAGTCCACGGCCTTCGGGGACAGTGGCCAGGCCACAGCACTTCACGGGAGTGGAACGCGGTGTCCATCCGCGCCGACGGCACCGTGATGGCAATCCGCCTCCGCGAGGACTGACCCAGCAGCCCGGCCACAAACGCTGACCGATCCTGCTGATCCTTGCTCAGCGAGAGCGAGGCTGACGCGGTGGTGGCCAAGAGGCGCCAGCACCAGTATCACCGCGCCGGGCCTGATGGCCTCGACTCTGGTCTCGCCGCCCGACGCCGAGGCCTGTCGGGTGCCCGAGCATTCGGCCCCGTACGGGCGAGGACGCCCTCGACGCGAGGCGCCCCCGCAGTCGGAAGAGGGTCAACCGCCTTTGCACCGTCATTCTCCAGCAAAACCTCACAGAGCAAGCCGCAGGCGTTCGGCGGCCTACCGTCTCAGTATCCTGCGGGCCTCTCGCCACGATTGGACGGCTTCAGCCACTTCCGTGACCAACTTCCGTATTTGCAGGATCAGACATCTCGTGAGCCCGACAGCGACAATGGCGACAGGCAGGATGGCGAGCCAGCGCACTCCACACCTCCCGGAACGCGTTTCACCACCATTTTCCCCCTCCCCGAGATCAAAGTCTGTACCATATATGCGTCATATTTTGATCTCGTGGAGCACGCCCCGATCGACTTCGCATCGACGTAGGCTGGCCGGCGCCCGGCCTCGGGCCCGCCGCCAGGTCCTCCTACCCCATCCGCTCACTAAGCCACCCCAACGCCAGCGGATAGCGGTACTCGATCGCGCCGTGGGTGCCGTCGAAGAGTTCGAAGGTGATGCGGTCATCCGGGACGCCTGCGGACCTTAGGGCTCGGTGGAAGGCGGTGGCGCCGAAGTCCAGGTAGTACTCGTCCTTGTTTCCGGCGTCGATCCAGACGGCCCGCAGGGAGCGCAGGGCCTCCGCATGGGCCGGGCGGGTGGCCAGGAGGACCGGGTCCCAGGCCAGCCAGCGGTTCCAGACCTCTGGGAGCAGGGCACCCGTGTCGTCGAAGGGGATGCGTACCGTGCCGTCCTCGTCGGCGGAGTACGCCGAGGCGTACGCGTACACCTCCATCAGTTCGAAGTCCCCCGGTTTCGTTCCGGGGACACGGGTGTGGAACTCCTTCAGGAAGCGGTCGTACGAGCCGTCGTACAGGTCGCGCAGCAGGCGGGCGCGGCGGGTGAGTTCGCTGCGGTAGCCGACGTCGAACAGGGCGTCCCCGGCGTGCGTGGCGAGCGCGCCGAAGAGGTCGGGGCGGAGCATCGGGGTGATCATCGCGACGTAGCCGCCGGTGCTCTTGCCGGCCAGTGCGCGGTGGTCGCGGTCGGCGACGGTGCGGTAGCGGGCGTCGATCCACGGTACGAGTTCGTCGCAGAGGTAGAAGTGGTAGTCGCCGGTGGCTGGCGAGTTGAGGAACTGGCTGCCGCCGTACCGCGTCCAGCCGTCGGCGAAGACCACGATCGCGGGCGGCACGTCGCCGCTCGCGTACAGCGCGTCCACCAACTCCGGGTGCGGCCTGCGGAACGGGGTGCGGTTGAACCACGTGCCGGCGTGCCCGCCGTACCCGGGCGTCACGTAGATCACCGGGTAGCGCCGGCCGCGGTCCTCGTCGTAGCCGGGCGGCAGGTACACCAGCAGCGGTCGGCGGTGCGGGTCGCCGAGCGGGTTGCCCCGCAGCGTCACGCTGTCGATCACGGGGTGTTCGAAGCGTCCGGCGGGTACGGCGGGATAGGGGAGCATCACGGTCTCCTGTCGCGGCACGGCGGGTCGTGTTGCGTTGCGTTGCCTCGCGGCGTTGCAGCGCATTGCGTCGCAACGCCTTGCGTTGCGTCGTCGGAGAACGTACGAGGCCGGTGTGGATGTCTTCAGCCCGTACCGGGAGTTGGCGACAGTTCGTCGGCGGCCGGGGGTGCGGGGGCGGTGTCGCAGCCGGTGGGGGCGACGGTTCGTCGGTGGGTGGGCGAGGTGACGTGGGCTGGTGGGCGGCGGGTCGGGGCGCGGGCCGGCGGTCAGGTTCGCCGTGTGGCCTCGGTCGAGGTGAGCACGATCGTCGTGATGACCTGGCGGACGCCGTCGATCGCCATGATGTCGTCCAGCAACTGCTGGAGTGCCGCCGTGGTGGCGGCCCGCACCTTCAGCAGCGCGCACCACTGCCCGGTCACCCGGTGGCACTCTTCGACCATCGCCTCCGGCGTGGCCGTCTCGAACATCCTGTCCAGGACCTTGCCCAGTTCGGCGTGGTCGGCCTGCACCGACACGAAGGCGCATACTCCGAGGTCGACGGCGGTCCAGTCCACCACCGCCCGGTAGCCGCGGATCACGCCGTCCCGTTCGAGCCGCTTGACGCGTTCGTGCACGGCCGGCCGCGATACGTGTACGCGCCGCGCGATCTCCTCGTGGCTGATCCGCCCCTGCGCGGAGACCAGCCTGACGATCTCCCTGTCCACCCTGTCCAGGTCCTTGGGCATGGTCGTGCCGTCCGTTCCGTCGTGCACTCCTGCATGTTGTGTTGATGCGCGTGGGTCGTCTGCCTCGGGGTGGGTCCATTGTGCGGGGTGGGGGGCCGGGGCCGCGGCAAGCGGCCAGTCCTCGCCGCCCGTTCGGCTATATCGCCACGCCGCCGCCCACTCCGTACGGAAGGTTCTGCCAGTCCCCCGTTGCTCCGCGGACGAGTTGGTGGAGGCGTTCTTTTCCTTCGGTGGTCAGTACGTCGTGAAGGCAGGCGCAGTCGGCGAGGGGGTGGCCGTTGACGAGGCAGGTGTAGATGCCGGCTATCTGTAGGCCCCTTGCGGCTGCGGTGAGTTGCGCGTCGATGGGGAGGGGAATTCGGCTGGCCAATTCCTGGGCGAAGACCCGTTCGATGCGCGGGCGTCCCAGGGCGGCGAAGAATCCGGCTGCGAATCGGCCTACGGCGGCGTGCAGTTGGTCTTTTCCGTTGAGGATGCTGCGGGCCAACCGGGCGATATCCGCGCAGCCTCGCGTGCGGTGGCGTGCCACCAGCGTTTTCCACGTGTCGGTGGTGGCATAGGTCGTGGCGCGGGCAGCAATCCGGGCCGGGGTGTCGCCTTCGATGAGGTGGGTGCGGGTCCGTTCGGATTCAGTCGTTCGCAGCCGTTCCTGGGCGGTGACCGCGGAAATCGCTCGAAGCTGAGGTCGCGGGACGCTGGCGGTTGTGGGGGCGGCCGGCCGGCGGGGCGTCTGGCGGGCGGGCCGAGCCCGTTTCGCAGGGGATTTACGGGGTCCTGGGACCCGTCCTGCCGGTCTTCCCTGATGCTGGAAGCACCGCAGGTCAGGGCCTGTTACGCGCCTTCGGCAAAGTGTTCCGTCGTCCGTCTGGGCACGGCACCGATACACCATGGCTGGAGTGTGGCGAGTTGTCGTAAGGGCAGACAAGTACGTCTATTCGGCCAGCGGTAGGACGGTTTCGGAACTGCCGGACGCCCTCCTTTTCAGAGCCGGTGAATGGCAGTCGGTCCGCGCCGCCCCGAAGTTAGCGCATTCGTACGGGGATTCGGGGTGCATTCATTCTTGCCCCTGGCCCCTGTCGGGGATGCCGGAAGTACCGGCGTTGCCGGGGTTACCGGCGTTACCGGGGCTGCTCCGGCGCCCGGGCCGCCGCTCCTGCCGGCAGCGCGCACCTCGGTCAGCGGTCTCGCCACGGCCCGCACGTGCCCTCGTGCGCGTGGGCGGCGGCGGCCTCGTGGCCGGCAGCCGGCCGGTGGGCGGAAAATGCGCCGCGCCTTTCGGGGGCGCCCGGTTACCGTGTGGCCATGCAATGACGCCTGCCCGGCCCCCGGGCACCCCCTCACCTCCTTCGTCACCTCGGCCATTCGCCACCTCGGCGATGCGTCAGCCCAGTGCATCACCCCAGTGATGCGTCACCTCGGCGACCGCTGGAATCCGAAATCCACGAAGGAGAAGTCGACATGAGTACCTCCCCCTCGGGCCCGCCCCCGGGAGGCCGTGCGCCCGAGCCCGCCACACCGATCACCCACGCACGCCCGCACGCGCGTTCCCACGCGCTTCCCCACCCCAAACCCACCAGGTTCGTCGTCCCCGAGGCGTTCGCCGCCTCGTACGCGCTCGTCAGCCCCACCGGGCAGGACTGGCTGGCCGGGGCGCCCGCGCTGGCCGAGGCGATGATGGAGCGCTGGGGGCTGCGTATCGCGGGGCCGACGATGTACGGGATGGCGTCCCTAGTGGCGCCCGTGACCTGCGCGGACGGCAGGCCTGCGGCGCTGAAGTTGCAGGAGGTGCGGGAGGAGACGGCCGGCTCCGTGGCCGCGCTGCGGGCCTGGGACGGTGATGGCGTGGTGCGGCTGCTCGACCACGATCCGGCCACGGCCAGCATGCTGCTTGAGCGGCTGGACGCGGCCCGGCCGCTGTCGGCGGGGGCCGACGACGCCACGGCGATGCCGGTCATCGCCGATCTGCTGGTGCGGATGACGGCGCTGCCGGCGCCCGCCGGCCTGCGCCACCTCGCCGACATCGCGGCGGACATGGTCGAGCAGACCGCGGGCGCCGTCGGCGCGCTGCGGGAGCCGGCCGAGCAGAAGCTGTTGCGCTACTGCGCGGACGCGGTCGCGGAGCTGCTGTCCGAGCCCGGGGACCGGCTGCTCCACTGGGACCTGCACGGCGGAAACGTGCTGGCCGGCGGGCGGGAGCCGTGGCTGGCGATCGACCCGGAGGCGCTGGCCGGCGACCCCGGGTTCGAGCTGCTGCCGTCCCTGGACGACCGCTGGCCGCCGGGCGTCACGGCGGGCGAGGTGTCCCGTACGGGGCTGCGCCGCTTCGACCTGCTGACCGAGGCGCTCGACCTGGACCGGCAGCGGGCCGTCGGCTGGACGCTCGGCCGCGTCCTCCAGAACGGCCTGTGGGACATCGAGGACGGCAAGCACGCCCTGGAACCCACCCAGGTCGCCCTCGCCACCGCACTCATCGGCCGCTGAACCGGCGTTGTGCGCGTCTCGCCGTGAGTCCTGTCGTACGAGTCCTGCCGTACGGGCCCCGTCGTATGGGCCCCGTACGAGCCCCGTCGTACGGATCGAACCGGGCCGGTCCGCCGCGGTCGGCCCGTACGGCACCACTGCCGGCGCCCTCGGCCAGCGCCCTCGGCCAGCACCATCGGCCAACGCCAACGCCCACCGGTGCGCACGCCGCCCCGATGCGTGAAGCAGTGAGCGCCGAAGCGACCAGGGACTGGCAGCAAGCGACAACCGACAAGCAGCAGAAGCAACAGAAACAGCGGACGCGGACATAAAAAGACGAGCCCCGGATGAATTGACATCCGGGGCTCGTCCCTGCATATATTAAAACCTTCATGCCCGCTTAAAGAATGGCATGAAGGAGAAGCTTTCTGCGAGCAGCATATCCCGTCAGGAGTGAAATTGTCAACCGAGGAAATGCGGCAGGAACAACAATTCATTACCGGCGTCTATGCCCGCCTCGACGAGCTGCGGGAACAGGCAGCCGATGCGGTACGCGAGGCGCTGGCCCCGGTCGGGAGCGGTTTTCAGGCCAGGCTTGAGCGGGATGTGCGGGTGGCGGAGCGCGCCGGGCTGCTCCAGGCGATCGAGACCGGTGAGAACGGGCTCTGTTTCGGTCGGCTCGACTTCCGGGACGGATCGACCCACCACATCGGGCGCATTGGAATTCGCCGGGACGACCCGTCCCGTACGCCGTTGGTGGTGGACTGGCGGGCCGAGGTGGCGCGGCCGTTCTACGTGGCGACCGGGCACTCCCCGATGGGGCTGCGGCGCAGGCGTCACATCAGCACCGAGGGCCGCACCGTCACCGCGCTGCACGACGAGTTGATGGACCTCGACGACCCGACCCGTACCGGGCACGAGGGCGCGGACGCCGACGAGGTCCTGTTGGCCTCGTTGGACGCGGCCCGTACCGGGCGGATGCACGACATCGTGCGGACCATCCAGGCCGAGCAGGACGCCATCATCCGCGCCCCGCACCAGGGCGTGCTGGTCGTGGAGGGCGGCCCCGGCACCGGCAAGACGGTCGTGGCGCTGCACCGGGCCGCGTACCTGCTGTACGAGCACCGGGAGTTGCTGGCCCGCCGCGCGGTGCTGGTCGTCGGCCCGAACCCGGCCTTCCTCAGCTACATCGGCGACGTGCTGCCCTCGCTCGGCGAGAGCGGGGTGCTGCTGGCCACGCTCGGCGAGCTCTTCCCCGGCGTGCGCGCCACCGGCACCGACACGCCGGCAGCGGCCGAGGTCAAGGGCCGGGCCGCGCTGGCCGACGTGCTGGCCAGGGCGTTGCGGGACCGGCAGGTGGTGCCTGAGCCGGCGATCGAGATCGACCACGCCGGGTACGGGACGCTGTCGCTGGACCGGGCGATGGCCGAGGACGCGCGCTGGCGCGCGCGGGAGAGCGGGCTGCGGCACAACCTGGCCAGGCCCGTCTTCGCCTTCCACGTCATCGACGCGCTCACCGCGCAGTTGGCGGAGCGGATCGGCGCCGACCCGTTCGGCGGGCCGAACCTGTTGGGCCCCGACGACATCGCCCAGTTGGGCAAGGAGATCGCGACCAGCCGGGCGGTGCACGCGGCCATCGACGAGCTGTGGCCGCAGCTCACGCCGCAGCGGTTCGTGGCGGACTTCCTCGCCGACCCGGTGCACCTCGACGCCGCTTCGGCCGGACTCATCCAGCGTACGGACGGCCCCTGGACCCCGGCCGACGTGCCGCTCTTGGACGAGGCGGCCGAACTCCTCGGCGAGGACGACAGCGCGACCCGGGCCGCCGAGGAGGCCGCGCGCCAGGAGCGGATCGCCTATGCGCAGGGCGTGCTCGACCTGTCGGCGGGGTCGGAGACGTACGAGTTCGAGGACGAGGAGTCGGAGGTGCTGGCGGCGCACGACATCATCGACGCCGAGCGGATGGCCGAGCGGCACGAGGAGGCCGACCACCGCAGCGCCGCCGAACGCGCCGCGGCCGACCGGACCTGGGCGTTCGGGCACATCGTCGTCGACGAGGCGCAGGAACTGTCGGCGATGGCGTGGCGGCTGCTGATGCGCCGCGCCCCCACCCGCTCCATGACGCTGGTCGGCGACCCGGCGCAGACCGCGGAGGCGGCCGGCCTCGGCTCCTGGGAACGCGTCCTTGAGCCGTACGTGGCCGACCGCTGGCGCCATGTCAGGCTCGGCGTCAACTACCGCACGCCGGCTGAGGTGATGGCGGTGGCGGCGGACTTCCTGCGGGCGCACGACCCCGCGTTCGCGCCACCGGGTTCGGTCCGCTCGACCGGGGTGCGGCCCTGGTCGCTGCGGGTGGCCGCGGGCGCACTGGCCGGCGCGGTCGCCCGGGCCGCCAGCGGCGCGCACGCCGGCGGCCGTACCGCCGTCATCGCCCCGTCCGACCTGCACCGCGACCTCCTCGCCGCCCTGCCGGAGGCGGCCCACGGCCCCGCCCCCGACCTCACCCGGGACCTGGTTCTGCTCGATCCGCGGCAGGCCAAGGGGCTGGAGTTCGACACGGTGCTGGTGGTGGAGCCCGCCGCGTACGGCGTGAGCGACCTGTACGTCGCCCTGACCCGCGCCACCCAGCGGCTCGGCGTCCTCCACACCGGGGAGTTGCCGGTGGGGTTGGCGGGGGCAGAGGGGCTTGAGGTGTTGGCAGGGCTGGAGGGGGTTGCCTGGCCGAAGGGGGTTGTCTGACGGAACGTGGTCGCAGGGGCTGGTGAGGTTGTCCGGGGCCAGCGAGCTGGGGGCGGACGAGGCGGGGGCGAACGAGGCGGGGGCGCGGCAGGGCTTCCGGAGTGGGGCAGTAGCGGCGCGGCAGGGCTTTCAGAGTGCGGCAGTAGCGGCGCGGCCGAGACCTCACCGGCGGTCGCGCAGGAAGGCGGGGATCTCCTCACGGGTCGGAGAGTTGGGCAGTGGGGCCGGCTCGTCCTGGAGGAACGCGGTGATGACAGCGAGCGCCCGGGCGTTGTTGTCGTCGAGGCCGTTCCACAGGTGGTGCCCGACGCCCGGCATCACCTGCGTGCGCTCGATGGCCGGGTCGTCGGCGAGTACGGCCGTCGCCCACTGCCTGACCTGCGACGAACACTCGGCGATCAGCAGCATCGCGGGCGTCCGGGAGCGCCGCAGTTGCGGGGCGATGGACGGCGAGTCCTTGATCGTCTGTTGGATGCGGAGGCTGGCGGCGGCGCTGAAGGAGAAGTTCCGGGCGGTGTCCTCGGTGGGGATGCGGTGCGCGTCGCGGGCGCAGTACGCGGATGCGGTGTCGCTGCCGAGGTCGGCGGCGGTGAACGCGTTGACGCCCTCGGCCTGGCCGATCAGCCCGGTCTCGGGGCTGAGGAGCCCGAGCCGCATGAGGCCGAACGCCACCCCGTAGCGGGGCACGTGCGTCGAGCGCCGTCCGGTCGTGGCCGGGGCGAGGCCGCGGGCGGACGCGCGCCCCTTGTGCCCGTCGACGCGGGCGGTCGGGCCGTCCATGGGGCCGGGTTCGGCGACGACCGCCCGGTGCAGGCGCGCGGCGACGCGCGGGGTGGCCAGGGCGCGGGTGAGCACGGCCCCGCCGGACGAGAAGCCGAGGACGTCGACCCGGCCCCGGTGCAGACGGTCGATGAAGGCGCCGAGGTCACGGACCGACCTGGAGATCGTGTACTGGTCCATGGGCAGCAGGTCGCTGCGTCCGCCGCCGGCCTGTTCGTACGCGTACACGTCGTATCCCTGGCGTGCCAGGAGTTGCAGGAACCGGTGGTCGAGCACCGAGATGCCGCGGACCGGCCCGCCGTTGAGGTACACGAGCGGGACGGGGCGCCGGGCCTCGGGGTGCGCGGGCGGGTAGTGGTAGACCGCCACCCGGCTGCCGGTGGCCAGGCTCCAGTGCTGGGTGGCCACGAAGGGGAGGTCGGGCGGGTAGCGCCGGCTCGTCGGAACGGTCGGGACGCAGACCGTCACCGTCAGCGCCGCCGCGATGACCACCGGCAGGAACGGTACGAGCCGCGCCCGCCAGGGGCGGCGCCGGCCCGGCCCCCCCCCGCGGGCCGGGCCGCCCCCCCGCGGGGGGGGCCCAGCGGCGGGCCCCGCCCCCCGGGGGTGTTACACCACGCCCCGCCCACCCGACGGGCGCCGAGGGGGG
>NZ_JBEHZD010000187.1:0-13239 GCF_040240285.1 Streptomyces sp. HSW2009
CCGCCTCGCGCGCGAGGCTGCGCCGCCCGCCCCGTGCCCCGTGCCCCGTGCCCCGTGCCCCGTGCCCCGTGCCCCGTGCCCCGTGCGGGACCGTACGGTTTCGTCCCCCGTGCGGCGCGGCGCCCCGTGCCCCCGTCCGGCCCCGTGCCGGCACACCCGGCGCGGACTCACCCACCGCGACCGCGCTCGTACACCACTGGCCCGGCCCGGCCCAGCCTCCAGTCACAGCCCAGCCCCAGCCGCGGTCTGGGGCCTCCGAAGTGGCTGGTACGCTGTGTGACGGCCGTGTGTGTACGCGTTTCCGGATGATCTGGAATCAGCGCTCAGCGGACCCCGCCTTCCGAGTCATGGAAGATCCCCCGCGATTGAGACCGGGGGCGCTCGGTGGCCAAAACGAGATTCCTGAAGGAGTACGCGTGTCGCTCGACGCCGCAACGAAGAAGCAGATCATGTCCGAGTTCGCCACCAAGGAGGGTGACACCGGCTCCCCCGAGGTGCAGGTGGCCCTGCTGTCGCGCCGCATCTCGGACCTGACCGAGCACCTCAAGACGCACAAGCACGACCACCACTCGCGTCGTGGCCTGCTGCTCCTGGTCGGCCAGCGTCGCCGCCTGTTGCAGTACCTGGCCAAGAAGGACATCACGCGCTTCCGTGCGCTCGTCGAGCGCCTCGGCATCCGCCGTGGTGCGGCCGGCGCCAAGTAGTACGCCGTGGAGGGAGCGGTTCCCACGACTGGGGGCCGCTCCTTCGCCGTACGGGCACGGGACACTCACCCGGAAGGGTGGCCGTAACGGGTCTTTCGTGCGGCGTAGGAGGTCTGCTCCACCAACCGACCACGGTGCGCCCCACGGGGCGGGACGGCCATCACACGGCCCTCGCTCGTAGGAGCACCGGCGCGGTGTCACCGTCAGACCGGCACCGGGCCGTGCGCCGGCCGCCCGGCACCCGGCGTGACCGGCAGGGGCCCCGTGCAGCGACGATGCGGGCGCGGGCCAGCCGTGGCCGCACCGGAGCCGACGACCGCGCCACACGGTGCGTACCCGAGGCCGGTCCCGTACGGCACGTACGACGTCTCCCGGCGGACCGCCGTACGGCGCCGGGCGCACCGTCGGCCGCTCGCCCGGCCGGCGCGGTGGGCCACCCCCACCGCTGCCCCCCGCACCAGCGCCGTGACCAGCGGCAGGGGCGGGGACCTGCGGAAAACCAACAGACAACGGGCCGGTCGGCGGCCAGAATCAGCAAGGCCCGCGCCGCGCCCCGTGACGACGATCGCCCGGCCGTACGGGCCGGTCCGATCACTCGGCCCACCGCGGGCCACACGCCCCGCGGGACGGTGCCACGGATGCCACGTCCGTGGCGCTGACGAGAACCCCATAGGGTCCCCATCGAGACCCCTACCTAGACGTACGGAGCCGCACCGCGGCCCGTACCCCGCCCCGGCGGGCGCGCTCCCCGCGAGCGGTACGCCCGACGCAGCGGGGACCCGAGGCCACCGAAACGCGGCACCGCGTCGCGGCGGCGGCCTCCCGGACGGACGTCTCAGCCGTCGTGGCGACGGCTGAAGGTTTGTAGTCTGGTCCCATAACGCCATAACGAACGAGGGGGAGCGCCCTCTTTCCGCCGAAACGAGGCCGCAGGCGCCGGTCCTCGGTAGTGGCTCCCGGAACTGGCAATTCCGGTGGCTTCGATCGAAGACCGGCCCGGCCGCCGGACCCTAGCGGCACGAGCGCTCCTCCACCCCCGTCCCCCGTCACCCGGATGAGGGACGCAGACGAGGAGATTTCCCTGGTGGAGAACGAGACCCACTACGCCGAAGCCGTCATCGACAACGGTAGCTTCGGCACCCGCACCATCCGCTTCGAGACGGGCCGCCTGGCCCGTCAGGCCGCCGGTTCCGCGGTGGCCTACCTGGACGACGACACCATGGTGCTGTCGGCCACCACGGCTTCCAAGCACCCGAAGGACCAGCTCGACTTCTTCCCCCTGACGGTGGACGTCGAGGAGCGGATGTACGCAGCCGGCAAGATCCCCGGCTCCTTCTTCCGTCGTGAGGGCCGCCCCTCCGAGGACGCGATCCTCACCTGCCGCCTGATCGACCGCCCGCTGCGCCCGTCCTTCAAGAAGGGCCTGCGCAACGAGATCCAGATCGTCGAGACGATCATGGCGCTCAACCCCGACCACCTCTACGACGTGGTCGCCATCAACGCCGCCTCCTGCTCCACGCAGCTCGCCGGCCTGCCCTTCTCCGGCCCCATCGGCGGCACCCGGGTCGCGCTGATCAACGGCCAGTGGGTGGGCTTCCCGACCCACACCGAGCTGGAGAACGCCGTCTTCGACATGGTCGTGGCCGGCCGGGTCCTGGACGACGGCGACGTCGCGATCATGATGGTCGAGGCCGAGGCCACCGAGAAGACCATCCAGCTCGTCAAGGACGGCGCCGAGGCCCCCACCGAGGAGGTCGTGGCCGCCGGTCTTGAGGCCGCCAAGCCGTTCATCAAGGCGCTCTGCCAGGCGCAGGCCGACCTCGCCGCCAAGGCTGCGAAGCCGACCGGCGAGTTCCCGGTCTTCCTCGACTACCAGGACGACGTCCTGGAGGCGCTCTCTGCCGCCGTCCGCAGCGAGCTGGCCCAGGCGCTGACCATCGCCGGCAAGCAGGAGCGCGAGGGCGAGCTCGACCGCGTCAAGGCCGTCGCCGCCGAGAAGCTGCTGCCGCAGTTCGAGGGGCGCGAGAAGGAGATCTCCGCCGCGTACCGCTCGCTCACCAAGAGCCTGGTCCGCGAGCGCGTGATCAAGGAGAAGAAGCGCATCGACGGCCGTGGCGTGACGGACATCCGTACGCTCGCCGCCGAGGTCGAGGCGATCCCGCGGGTGCACGGCTCGGCGCTGTTCGAGCGCGGTGAGACCCAGATCCTGGGCGTCACCACGCTGAACATGCTCCGCATGGAGCAGCAGCTCGACACGCTGTCGCCGGTGACGCGCAAGCGCTACATGCACAACTACAACTTCCCGCCGTACTCCACCGGTGAGACCGGCCGCGTGGGCTCGCCCAAGCGCCGCGAGATCGGCCACGGCGCGCTCGCCGAGCGGGCGCTCGTGCCGGTGCTGCCGACGCGCGAGGAGTTCCCGTACGCCATCCGCCAGGTCTCCGAGGCGCTCGGCTCCAACGGTTCGACCTCGATGGGTTCGGTCTGCGCCTCCACCATGTCGCTGCTGAACGCCGGTGTGCCGCTCAAGGCCCCGGTCGCCGGCATCGCCATGGGTCTGATCTCGCAGGAGATCGACGGCGAGACGCACTACGTCACCCTCACCGACATCCTCGGTGCCGAGGACGCCTTCGGTGACATGGACTTCAAGGTCGCGGGCACCAAGACCTTCGTCACCGCGCTCCAGCTCGACACCAAGCTCGACGGCATCCCGGCGTCGGTGCTGGCCGCCGCGCTCAAGCAGGCCCGGGACGCGCGCCTGCACATCCTCGACGTGATGAACGAGGCCATCGACGTTCCGGACGAGATGTCCCCGAACGCGCCCCGCATCATCACCGTCAAGATCCCGGTGGACAAGATCGGCGAGGTCATCGGCCCCAAGGGCAAGATGATCAACCAGATCCAGGAGGACACCGGCGCCGACATCACGATCGAGGACGACGGCACCATCTACATCGGTGCCGCCGACGGCCCGGCCGCCGAGGCCGCCCGCGCCACGATCAACGGCATCGCCAACCCGACCATGCCGGAGGTCGGCGAGCGCTACCTGGGTACGGTCGTCAAGACCACCACCTTCGGTGCGTTCGTGTCGCTGCTCCCGGGCAAGGACGGCCTGCTGCACATCTCGCAGATCCGCAAGCTCGCCGGTGGCAAGCGTGTGGAGAACGTCGAGGACGTGCTCGCCGTCGGCGCCAAGGTGCAGGTCGAGATCGCCGAGATCGACCAGCGCGGCAAGCTCTCCCTGATCCCCGTGATCGAGGGCGAGGACGGCGACGACAAGAAGGACGAAGCCGCCCAGTGATGCAGCTTTCCCCTTCGGGCGGATCGCACCGTGCGACGGCCCGCCCCTCCACCGAGGGGCGGGCCGTCGCCCGTACCCGGTCCACCACCAAGACCCTCCTCAAGGGCGAGAACGGCATCGGTACGGTGCGTCGCACCACCCTCCCCGGGGGGCTGCGCGTGGTGACTGAGACGCTGCCCTCCGTGCGGTCGGCCACCTTCGGCATCTGGGCGCACGTCGGCTCGCGGGACGAGACGCCGGCGCTCGGCGGCGCCACGCACTACCTGGAGCACCTGCTCTTCAAGGGCACGGAGCGGCGCAGCGCACTGGACATCTCGGCCGCCATCGACGCGGTCGGCGGCGAGATGAACGCGTTCACGGCCAAGGAGTACACCTGCTACTACGCGCGGGTGCTCGACTCGGACCTGCCGCTGGCCATCGACGTCGTCTGCGACATGCTGACCAGTTCGCTGATCGAACCCGCGGACGTGGACGCCGAACGCGGCGTCATCCTCGAAGAGATCGCGATGACCGAGGACGACCCGGGCGACTGCGTGCACGACCTGTTCGCGCAGACCATGTTCGGCGACACCCCGCTGGGCCGCCCCGTCCTCGGCACCGTGGACACCGTCAACGCGCTCAGCGCCGACCGCATCCGCCGCTTCTACCGCAAGCACTACGACCCCACTCACCTGGTCGTCGCCGCCGCCGGCAACGTCGACCACGCGCGGGTCGTACGCCAGGTCAGGGCGGCCTTCGACCGGGCCGGGGCGCTGGAGCGGGAGGACGTCACGCCGATGGCGCCGCGCGCCGGCAGCCGGGCGATCCGCGCCGCGGGCCGGGTCGACCTGGTCGCCCGCAAGACGGAGCAGGCGCACATCGTCCTCGGCATGCCCGGCATCGCCCGCACCGACGACCGGCGCTGGGCGCTCGGCGTGCTCAACACGGCGCTCGGCGGCGGCATGAGCTCGCGCCTGTTCCAGGAGGTGCGGGAGAAGCGCGGCCTGGCCTACAGCGTGTACTCCTACACCTCGGGCTTCGCCGACTGCGGCCTGTTCGGCGTGTACGCGGGCTGCCGCCCGAGCCAGGTGCACGACGTACTGCGGATCTGCCGCGACGAACTCGACCAGGTCGCCGAGAAGGGGCTCACCGACGAGGAGCTGCGGCGGGCCATCGGCCAGCTCTCCGGCTCCACGGTGCTGGGCCTCGAAGACACCGGCGCACTGATGAACCGCATCGGCAAGAGCGAACTGTGCTGGGGCGACCAGATGTCGGTTGACGACATGCTCCAGCAGATCGCCTCGGTCACCGCGGACGACGTGCGCGAGATCGCCCGTACGATCCTGGGCCAGCGGCCCTCCCTGTCGGTGATCGGCCCGCTGAAGGACAAGCAGGCCAGCCGGCTCGACGAGGTGGTGGCCTGACCCACCGCCCCGTACGGCCTGTGACTCTGGTCACAAGCCGTACGGGGCGGTACGGGCAGGCGCGGGCAGTGGGGCCCAGCACGGAGCCGCTACGGGGCGGGCCCCAGCGCGCTCCGTAGCCCCGGGGCGCCCCGGGGGCTCCGTCCTCCGTGGCTCCGCACCCGTGGCTCCGCGGCTCCGTGGGGAGGGGAAGGGGGCGCGCCCTGTGCTCCGTATCCTGCGGGGGTGGGACTTGGCCGTGCCGCATGGTTGCGCACCGGCGCTCCGTGCCCCGTGTCGCGGCGGCGCGACGCTCCGTGCGTGGTACCCAGGGCCGGGCGGGGCGTTCGGTGCTGCTGTACAGGCTGCACAGGGCTGGTGCTCCGCGCGGGGTACCTCGGGGTGCACAGGGTGCTCCGTGCTGCACCTCCGTGCGGGGTGCTCCATGGTGCTCCGTGTCCCACACGGTGCGGCCTGCTCCGTGCTCCGCGCTCCGTGCGCCCGGAGCCGCGCCCCGTCCCCCGCGGACGGAGCCCCCACCGGGGCACCCACAAGTCCATCCGTCCTCGCCCCCACATCGCCGCCCCGTCCGGCCCCACCCGGAGGACCGCGGAGCCACCCACTCGCCAGAGCGAAGGAAAGCCACACAGATGAGCAAGCTGCGCGTAGCCGTGATCGGAGCCGGGGGCCGCATCGGCTCGGAGGCCGTACGAGCGGTCGAGGCGGCCGACGACCTGGATCTCGTCGCCACGCTGCGGCGCGGCGACCGGCTGGAGGCGCTGACCGAGGCCGGCGCCCAGGTGGCGGTCGAGCTGACGAACCCGGACGCGGTCATGGCCAACCTGGAGTTCTGCGTACGCAACGGCATCCACGGCGTCGTCGGCACCACCGGCTGGACCGATGAGCGGCTGGCCGGGCTGGGGGAGTGGCTGGCGGCCTCCCCGGAGACCGGCGTGCTCATCGCCCCGAACTTCTCCATCGGCGCCGTCCTCACCATGCGCTTCGCGCAGCAGGCGGCCAGGTTCTTCGAGTCGGCCGAGGTCATCGAGCTGCACCACCCCAACAAGGCGGACGCCCCGTCCGGCACCGCGACCCGCACCGCGCAGCTCATCGCGGCGGCCCGGCAGGAAGCGGGCAGCCCGCCGCAGCCGGACGCCACGAGCACCGCTCTGGACGGGGCACGGGGGGCTGACGTGGACGGCGTGCCGGTGCATTCCGTACGGTTGCGCGGGCTCCTCGCCCACCAGGAGGTCCTGCTCGGTGGCACCGGCGAGACGCTGACCATCCGGCACGACTCCCTGCACCACAGCTCCTTCATGCCCGGCATCCTGCTCGGCGTGCGGCGCGTGGTGACGACCCCGGGCCTGACCTTCGGGCTGGAACACTTCCTGGATCTGGACTGAGAACTGTGCGCGCAAAGATCACCTACTTCGCCCTCGCGGCGGTCCTGATCGTCTACTTCGTGCTCGTCGGCAGCCGCGGAGTGCTCCTGATCCAACAGGGCACGCTGCTGACCGTCTCGTTCGGCGTGGGCGTGCTGGTGCTGCCCGCCATCGGCGCCTGGTTCCTGTGGCAGAGCACGAAGTTCGCCCGCTCCGCCGGCCGGCTGGCCAAGGAGCTTGAGGCCGAAGGGGCGCTGCCGGTCGACGACCTGGCCCGCACCCCCGGCGGCCGGATCGACCGCGAAGCGGCGGACGCGGTCTTCGCCGAACGCCGTGCCGAGACCGAGGCGGCCCCGGACGACTGGCGCACCTGGTTCCGGCTGGCGATCGCGTACTACGACGCCCGGGACACCCCGCGGGCCCGCAAGGCGATGCAGCGCGCCATCAATCTGCACGACGGCCAGCCAGTACGCGGCTGACGCCTCGGTAGGGCTGCTCCACCCCACAGACCCGCCCCGCACGCCCCGGCCTCGCACGCTCCCCGGTGGCGGCGACCTCGGTGGGGTGCGGGGCTTGGCGGCGGGCGACGGCCTCCGCGCGCTGCGCTGTACGCTCCGTAGCGCACCAGACCGCGCTGCTCTGCGCCATGCACCGGCCCGGAGTCCAGCCGCCGGGAGCTGCGCTCCGGGGCGCACCGCGACCGCCCGTCGCGAGATCTACCCCGCCGCACGAGTGCCCCACATCGCTGCTGCACCGGACAGGTAAATCCTCGACACAGCGCCCGATCACAGGCGCGAGCAACTTCCACGAGCCGCTCCGTGCGCTCCGCGGCGCCCTACGCCGCGCGCTCCGCGGAGACCTGACCCACGTGTCCGTCCCACCCGTTTCGTACGACCGTCTCGTAGGACCCGTTGCGCACGACGACCCCGAACCGTGTGCCGGCTCCGGGAGCGCGATCGGGCTCCCCACCGCACGCTCCGTGGCGCACGGCCCTGCGGGGCCATCCCGTTTCGCGTGCCAGTGTGTTCCCCACCCCGGTGTTGCGGCCGCGCGCCGCCCCCTGCGCTCCGGGGCGCCCGCCCCGCCGCAGACCCACCCCGTTCCGGCGCCGGCCCCCACCCCGCCCCGACAACGGGAAGCTGGCCCCGCCCGCTGCGCTCCGTGGCGCACAGCACGACCGAACCCAAGCAAATCCAAAAGGAAAACCAACAAGACCAGCCGGACTAGCAAGACCACCTCGGCAACCCCGGCCGCCCCAGCCAGCAAAAGCGCAGGATGCCGCAGCGCCCCACACCCCGCCCCATCCCGAGCGTGAGTCCGAGCGAACCGCCCCACGTCAGGCGAACCGCCCCCACGCGCGGGGCCGCCCCTCGCTGGTCAGGCGAACCGCCCCTACGCGTGCTCGGCCGCCCACGCCTCGACGGCGTCGGCCGCGCGCTCGAAGGCGGGGCCGCGGCCGAGGAAATCGCTGTTGTGGTCCGTGACCAGGGTCCGCAGCACGTCCCCGCGCGCCGTCGTGATCACCAGCGCCTGTCCCTGGACGGTACGCGGCAGGCCAAGCAGCTTCACCGGCTGCTGCCGGGTCCGTACGCCACCCACCTGGGCCCAGGCCAGCGTCGTGGTGGACAGGAAACCGGTGTGCCGCAGCCCGTGCCCGCTCACCCACACGCCGACCCGCAGGGAGCGCACCGCGCTGAGAATGGTGACCACGGCGATGGCCACGCAGACGCCGGCCCCCGGCAGCGACCCGGCCAGGGCGATGACCATGGCGGACAGCAGCACGAACGAGGCGAGCAGCAACAGCACGGCTGCCACTCCCACGCGCCACGGGCCCGGCCGGTATGGGCGGCGCCACTGTTCGCGGTCCTCGTACGGCAAGGGCAGCGGTCCGGCCGCCGCCTCGTCGAACTCGCGGTCGGCCGTCAGAAAGGTCAAAGGCACGGGCTCGTCCTCACTCACCAGCACACTCGGCTGTGCGGGGGTGAGGCTACCTTCAGCGCCCGTCGGCCGCCTCGGAGCGGGGTACCTGCTGCGTCGGGTGCGACTGCGTGTCCAACGACGGCAGCCCGAACAACAGCGCGCCCACGAAGCCCGCCGCTATGGTCAGCCCGATCAGCGTCCGGCCCGCTATCTGGCCCGGCGTGGAGGGTTCCTTGGGCGGCGGCGCCACGTCGTCACGGAACCGGTCGGCCTCGGCGACGAAGGCGAAGGGCACGGACTCTCGCCGTCGGAACATCGTGGCTGCTCTCCTCAGTTTCGGGCCGTGTGCGGCGGTGCATAGCCGGGCTGGAGCGGGGGTCGCTGTCCGGGGAACGCTTGAGCGACCCGATACGTGCCCGTTTCGGCCGCTTACCTGAAAATATCAACCGCCGTGCCGCCCTCAGTCGTCGGGGTCCGTTTTGTCGCGCAAGCGTTGTACGGGGCGTATGCGCCTGGACTGTCAGTCCCGCCCCGTAAGCTGGGCGCCGCCCGAGCGAAGCAACTGGAAGAGGGACCCGCAGTGACCGACACCGCCGCGCAGCGTGCTACGGCGAGTTTCCGCAGTGACATGACCGTCGAGCTGGTCAAGCACAGCGCCGCCGACTCCGACGTGCTGTGGGCCGCCCGGGTCTCGACGGCGGGCGAGCAGTCCCTCGACGAGCTCACCAAGGACCCCGAGCGCTCCAAGGGCCTGATCAACTACCTGATGCGGGACCGGCACGGCAGCCCCTTCGAGCACAACTCGATGACCTTCTTCATCAGCGCCCCGATCTTCGTCTTCCGCGAGTTCATGCGGCACCGCGTCGGCTGGTCGTACAACGAGGAATCGGGCCGCTACCGGGAGCTCCAGCCGGTCTTCTACGTCCCCGACGAGTCCCGCAAGCTGGTGCAGGAGGGGCGCCCCGGCAAGTACCGGTTCGTCGAAGGCACCCAGGCCCAGCAGGAGCTCACCGGCAAGGTGATGGCGGACGCGTACGCGCACGCGTACGAGGCGTACCAGGAGATGCTGGCCGCCGGCGTCGCCCGCGAGGTGGCGCGCGCCGTGCTCCCTGTCGGCCTGTACTCCTCGATGTACGCGACGTGCAACGCGCGCTCCCTCATGCACTTCCTCGGCCTGCGCACCCAGCACGAACAGGCGGCCGTGCCGTCCTTCCCGCAGCGCGAGATCGAAATGGTGGGTGAACTCATGGAGGCCGAGTGGGCCCGGCTGATGCCGCTCACCCACGCGGCGTTCAACGCCAACGGCCGGGTCGCCCCCTGAGTCCGTGGGTCGCCCGAGGCGCCCCGTAGCGGGGTTCCAGCCCTAGCGAACTGTCCGGATTGCGACTTTTAAGAGTGTTCATCTAGGCTGACCAATGGGCCCGGCACTGTCTGAACCCCCGAGCAGGCAGTGCCGGTGCCTCCCCTCCTGGTGTCCCGTCGCGGTGCAAGTGTGACCTTCTCGCGTTGCATTTCGCTCGGGTTTGTCCGACACCGACCGTCCCCCGAGGGAGCACGCCAGGGTGTGCTGCGAGTAGCGTGGTGCCCATGGCTCCGACTTCCCCATCGCAGACCCCCTTCGGGCGCGTGCTGACCGCCATGGTCACGCCGTTCACGGCTGACGGCGCGCTCGACCTCGACGGCGCCCAGCGCCTCGCCGCCCACCTCGTGGACGCGGGCAACGACGGCCTCATCATCAACGGCACCACCGGCGAGTCACCCACGACCAGCGATGCGGAGAAAGCCGAGCTCGTACGGGCCGTCGTCGAGGCGGTGGGCGACCGGGCGCACGTCGTCGCCGGAGCCAGCACCAACGACACCCGGCACAGCGTGGGCCTGGCCCGCGCCGCAGCCGCGGCCGGCGCACACGGCCTGCTCGCCGTCACCCCGTACTACAGCAAGCCGCCGCAGGAGGGCCTGCTCCGGCACTTCACGGCCATCGCCGACGCGACCGAGCTGCCCGTCATGCTGTACGACATCCCGGGCCGCAGCGGCGTCCCGATCAGCACCGAGACCATCGTCCGGCTCGCCGAGCACCCCCGCATCGTGGCCAACAAGGACGCCAAGGGCGACCTCGGCCGAGCGAGCTGGGCCATCGCCCGCTCCGGTCTCGCCTGGTACTCGGGCGACGACATGCTGAACCTCCCGCTGCTCTCGGTCGGTGCCGTCGGCTTCGTCTCCGTCGTCGGCCACCTGGTCAGCCCCGAGCTGCGCGCCCTCCTCGACGCGCACCTGACCGGGGACGTCGCCAAGGCGACCGAGATCCACCAGCAGTTGCTCCCGGTCTTCACCGGCATGTTCCGCACCCAGGGCGTCATCACCACCAAGGCCGCGCTCACCCTCCAGGGGTTGCCCGCCGGCCCGCTCAGGCTGCCGCTCGTCGAGCTGTCCGCGGAGGAAACCGAGCAGCTCAAGCGAGATCTCGCCGCCGGTGGGGTACAGCTCTAACCACAGACTTCACAACCGAATATCGGCCCTTTGCAAGTGCACGAATGACACCCGCGCCACGTGCCTCTCTGCGCCCCAGTGGAGCAGAGGACATGTGGCGCGCGTGGTAAGGAGAGTCTTTTGAGTCATCCGCATCCAGAACTCGGCCCGCCGCCGAGGCTCCCCAAGGGCGGCCTGCGCGTGACCCCGCTCGGTGGTCTCGGCGAGATCGGCCGCAACATGACCGTCTTCGAGTACGGCGGACGGCTGCTGATCGTCGACTGCGGAGTGCTCTTCCCCGAGGAGGAGCAGCCCGGAGTTGACCTGATCCTGCCGGACTTCACGTCCATCCGTGACCGCCTCGGCGACATCGACGGCATCGTCCTCACGCACGGGCACGAGGACCACATCGGCGGCGTACCGTATCTGCTCCGCGAGAAGCCCGACATCCCGCTGATCGGCTCCAAGCTGACGCTGGCGCTGATCGAGGCGAAGCTCCAGGAACACCGCATCCGGCCGTACACGCTGGAGGTGACCGAGGGGCACCGGGAGCGCATCGGCCCCTTCGACTGCGAGTTCGTCGCGGTCAACCACTCCATCCCGGACGCGCTCGCGGTCGCCATCCGCACCCCGGCGGGCATGGTCGTGCACACCGGCGACTTCAAGATGGACCAGTTGCCGCTGGACGGTCGCCTCACCGACCTGCCCACCTTCGCCAAGCTCGGCGAAGAGGGCATCGACCTGCTGCTCTCGGACTCCACCAACGCCGAGGTGCCCGGCTTCGTCGCCCCCGAGCGCGACATCTCGGGCGTACTGCGCCAGGTGTTCGCGAGCGCCGAGCGGCGCATCATCGTGGCGAGCTTCGCTAGCCATGTGCACCGCATCCAGCAGATCCTGGACGCGGCGCACGAGTACGGCAGGCGCGTCGCCTTCGTCGGCCGCTCGATGGTCCGCAACATGGGCATCGCCCGAGACCTGGGCTACCTGCGGGTTCCGCCGGGGCTCGTAGTGGACGTACGGGCGCTCGACGACCTGCCGGACGACGAGATCGTGCTGGTGTGTACGGGCTCGCAGGGCGAGCCGATGGCTGCGCTCTCCCGGATGGCCAACCGGGACCACCAGATCCGCATCGTCCAGGGCGACACGGTCATCTTGGCCTCCTCGCTCATCCCGGGCAACGAGAACGCGGTGTACCGGGTGATCAACGGCCTCACCCGGTGGGGCGCCAACGTCGTCCACAAGGGCAACGCCAAGGTGCACGTCTCGGGCCACGCCTCGGCGGGCGAGCTGCTGTACTTCTACAACATCTGCAAGCCGCGGAACCTGATGCCGGTGCACGGCGAGTGGCGCCATCTCCGGGCCAACGCCGAACTCGGTGCGCTCACCGGCGTGCCCAAGGACCGGGTGGTCATTGCCGAGGACGGCGTGGTGGTCGACCTGGTCAACGGCATCGCCAAGATCGTCGGCAAGGTGCAGGCGGGGTACGTGTACGTGGACGGCCTCTCGGTCGGCGACGTCACCGAGTCCTCGCTCAAGGACCGCCGAATCCTCGGGGACGAGGGCATCATCTCCGTCTTCGTGGTGGTGGACAGCACCACTGGCAAGATCGTCGGCGGCCCACACATCCAGGGCCGGGGTACCGGCATCGACGATTCCGCCTTCAGCGCCGTGGCGCCGAAGATCGAGGAATCCCTGGCCAAGGCCGCGGCTGACGGAGTGGGCGAGCCTCATCAGCTCCAGCAGTTGGTGCGCCGCGCGATCGGTAAGTGGGTCTCCGAGAGCTACCGCAGGCGCCCGATGATCCTCCCCGTGGTCGTCGAGGTCTGACGCCCCTGCCGTACCCGGACGGCCGCACCCGAGCTCGATTTGCCTCGGGGCGCGGCCGTCCAGTACGTTTACGGCTCACCTGATCGGGGAACTCGCGGCCTTCGTGCTGTGGAAGAACCAAAAGTGAGGGTGGGAATTCGACCCGGCAGAATCTGCTAAAGTCGGAATCACGCCGAAAGGCAAAAGGCCTTCCAACGGCCACCGGAAACGAAATTCCGACCGGAAACGGTAGGGAAAAGGATCTGGTAAGGTTGGAA